>CANGOK010000150.1 GCA_947455285.1 Beijerinckiaceae bacterium
AAAGCCAGATGCGTTGGCCTATTTACAGCCTTCGCAAATAGCTCAATTGGCGACATCTCCATTGTCGGGTTTAGCCTCGTCTCAAGCCGTGCAATTGACCAAGGCGCAAATTGGGGCGCTTAGCGCCCAGCAGCTTGGCGCAATCTCGATCTCCGCGCTTGTCTCGCTCAATCAAAGCCAGATTTCTGGAATCCTTCCAAGCGCCATTTCGGGGCTATCGACTGATCAGATCCAGGCGCTGGGTGCGGCGGGAATAAACGGCTTCAACGGCGCCCAATTAAGTGGATTGAGCGGCTCTCAATTGAATGGCTTCACATCGGATCAGATTTCGGTCCTCACAAGCAATCAGGTTAGTGGGCTTACGTCTCAAGCCCTAAATAAACTCACATCTGATCAATTTTCCTTGCTCAATCCTGAGGTCGTCGCACATTTAACCGCCTCACAGGTCAAGGGTCTGACCACGGATGACATAGCCAATCTCACTCTCGATCAACAAGCCAAGTTTGGCCCTCTGCAGATTGCGGCCCTCACCTCGCAACAAATTCAAAGCTTAAGCACGACATTCGTAAGCGCATTGGATGAAGCACGGGCTCGAGCAATTTCGGCGATTGCTATTGTAGGTTTCGATACTGTGCAAATCCAAACTTTAGATCCCTCTATTATTTCGCGATTGAGTTCATCGCAGATATTCGGGATGACCACGACACAAATCAATGCGCTTAAAGATGCGCAAGTAAGATCCTTGAGCAGCTCGCAATCACCAGGATTGCGCAATGACGCCTTGGCGGCGTTCAGCTCTGATCAGATTACGCAGCTTGCGCCGGAGGTGGTAGGCAACTTGCGCCCTGCGCAGGTCATTGCATTAACATCGGATCAAATATCCGCCCTGACGATAGACCAGATCCACCATTTGGGACTTTCGACCATTGGCGGCTTGTCCGCCAAGCAAGTGAGCAAGCTTACGGCAGATTTCATTCTTACCTTGAGCGGCAGTCAACTTTCAGCGATCTCAAGATCTTCAATCAGTGGGCTTGGTAGCACACAAATTCAGGCTCTTGATGTTTACGGTGTGACTTGTTTAACACCAAATCAGATAGGCGGCCTGACTACGTCTCAGCTCAACTCCCTTTCAAACGACCAGCTAAAGGCGTTGACCGCCTTGCAGGTCAAAGCGTTAAATGCGAAGGATGTTAAAATGTTGTCTGCGGATAAGCAGCTTTTACTAAAACGGTAAAACAAGCACGTTGCAGTCATGGCGGCAGAACTAAGGCTGCAACAGGCGCAAACTGCCTCGTTGCATGACCCAAGCGCCTTTGCGGTTGGGTAAACATATCACTGGAGCGACCGCACCACGCCATATTGGCATTTGGTCCCTTCAGTAATTCCGAACCATGTTTTTGTATTGCGCCGCGATGAAGGGCGCCAGTCGGGACGAGCCCTCATAACCGAGATGATTGTCATCGATATAGAGCGGAACATTATTCATGACGGGTCGGCAATGCTGTTCATTGCATAAGATCTCGTGAGGGAAAATTACCGTTGCGGTTTTCTGCTCCTGCGCCCGGCCAAGGACCTCCAGAATTTTTGCCTGACGGCTCTCAAAATCTGAGCGAAGGAGCAATGGCATATCAGTTTTGAGATATGAGGCGCGTATGAATGCATTCGGGACATTAAAATGGAACTCGGGAGTCGGACCGATAATCAAGGTTCGAACGCCAAAAGCGTTAAACTGCCGAAGCGTCGCTTCGAAAGCTTCGGAAAAGGGAACCTCAGCGTCATCGCTGTTCCGATAGATTTTTTTCGGCAAAATGCCTTCCGAAGGTGAGCGCAGGTCGGAAGCCAGCATCGCCCAGCGACTGCTGAAGATAATCGTCTTGACGCCTCCGTCTCGAGCTAAATTGCGCACAGCTTCTGACAACTCGCGACATTCCGCCTGATTTTTGCGCTTGGAAAAATGGACGTCAAGCAGAGGCGGGCAATCGGACATGACGATGGAAAAGCCTGAGAAACCGCTTTCGCTCAGCCTGACGCTCAATTGTTTAGAATACATCCCTGCATGAGAATCTCCCCATAAAATGTAATCGACCGGCATGTTCGTCGGAGAGATTGCGCAAGTGGAAGCACGGCTGATCTTGGAGAATGGTTCTACCGTTATGCAGGCGATCCGATCATCTTGCGTCTCGCGCCGGTCGTGGACGATGCGCGCCTCAGGATCAAGCCGAAAGGCGGCGCCGTCAGTATGGAGGATCAATATCGACAGGCTTAAAATGACGAGAGTCGTCAGAACCGCACTGATCTTGAACGATCGCGCAGGTATCACGGACGCGTTTCTGAACGGCGTTTCGATAAACTTCCAGCTGATATAGGCGCTGAAGGTTGCGCCTGTGAGAATGAGAACCTTTTCAAGGTGCGAAAAATCGCGTCCAAGCAACAGTCCGGCGAAAACAATGATGATCCAGTGGTGCAAATAGAGTGAATACGAAATTCGCCCCAGGAATCGCGCAGGAGCGGAACCAAGGATCAACATTAGAGGAGATCTCTCGCCTGGCGCCGCCAGAATGATCGCAGCTGTCGCCATAACAGGCGCTAGAGCTACGACGCCAGGAAAGATCATACGCGCGTCAATCAAGAAAAAACTCAAAGAAAGTCCAACGGCGCCGACGAGAGAAAACAGTTGCGAAAGCCTCTTCGGCATCCGGTGCGTTTTTTCGATGAAGGCAATGAGCGCTCCGACCCCGATTTCCCAAAATCGCGACATCGGCATATAAAACGCATGTCGACCATCAAACAGATAGTAGCTCGCAACGATGTTGTAGCCGAACGAAAGCAGCGAGATGATAAGGATGGTCGCAAAAAGCCTTCTGCCGCCGCCCAGATATGTCAGAAGGACAAGCACCCATGGGGTGGTGAGATAAAACTGCTCCTCAACGCCCAATGACCAGGTGTGGAGAAGCGGCAGGGTTCTCGCGCCATCAGCAAAGTAGGACAGCGTATCCGCGAAATAAATGTTCGAGACCGAAAATATTGCGGCGAGCGCCGACTTGACGGTAGACGCATATTCCCTTGGGGAAAGGATTGCGTAGCCGATTAGAAGGCATGCTGCGATGGCTACGAGCAGGGCGGGAAAAAGTCTGCGAATGCGTCGCGCATAAAACGCCAGCACCGAGGATGCATTGTAATTTTTTTCATCACGCAAATGACGAAAGATGACGAAGCCGGAAATCACATAGAAGACATCTACGCCGATGAACCCGCCGGAAGCGAAGGAAAAGTCGAGATGAAATAAAAAAATGGATAGAACCGCAATCGCTCGCAGCCCATCTATGTCACGCCTATAGTCTTTTGTAATTTGCATTTTACGGGTTTTTCCATTCGGAAAATTCTTCAGATCAGGCTGATAACCTCTGTTGAATCTATTGCAAAGAGACCCGATGTAGAAAGTCTGCTGCAATGATGGCGGCCTCAAGGGGCGACGATTAGCCGTTTCCTTTGCTCACGCGGCCTGGCCCATGACCTGTGTATAGGGCAGGTCGTCAGCGTAGACTTCTTCATCGGAACGAATGATTTGATCAATCAGCAAATTCCATGCCGGATAGTCGGGCGAGAAGCCGTAGTAAGCAGATCATAACCAACATTGAATTGCAGTGGTCATAGTTCCCCTGAATTCACCAATTGTTAAGGGTCGGGACATTTTCCGGCCGCGATGCGCCCCGCGGCCTGCGACAACCGCCAGGATTGTTAGTAAACTCTTCATCACCGTTGCACGGCGGCCCGCATCGCGCGGCGCGCAAGACGAGAGGTGGCGACATGTACAGCGTGGTCCATAAGCAATCGCAATCGAAGGGCGATTACTATTGCGTCTATGATGGTGGCCGACTGGTTTTCCGCACCACGGATTCACGCGCAGCCAAAGAATGGCTGAAGCGTAACCCGGGCTACGTGGAACCTCCCGTGCGGACTGTCAGGCGGCTGCTGGTGGCTTAAACGCCACCCGCCCAATTTTCGGAAGCGCCCCTAAGCCGGGCGCTCCATTGGTGCGCCGGCTCGCATCTTGACTTGGCTTAGTTCGCCGACGCCCTGAACATGGTCATGAAAGTTAACGGATCTTAAACGCTCGGCTTAGCCCACTGTTGCGGGGTAACCACTGCTTCACCACGATTGATTCAAAATCTGGTCAGCCGGTTGCCAATGACAAGCCTCTGGTGAAAATACGGTCAGGGTTCAGCCATATCGTTGAACCATTCCGTTTAAGAGGCCATCCCCATGCGTCGCCATATTCCGGCCCTTGCCGGCGTTTTTGCGGGACTGATGCTTTCATCCGCCCCCGCCCTCGCTCTCTCCGTGGACGTCATCGATCTTGAAACGCGCGTGCCCGGCATGGCTGTTCAGCCCCCTGCTCCGGTCGCGCCCCCTGCGGCGATACCGGCGCCGAGCCAGCAAAACGCCCAGCCGCAGCAAGGCGCCATCCCGCGTCAGATGGTTGATTGGACAGGCTCGCAGCCCGCTGGCTCAATCGTCGTCTCTACGCAAGAGCGCCGCCTTTATCTGGTTCTGGGAGATGGCAAGGCCATGCGTTATGGCGTGGGCGTCGGCCGTCCGGGCTTCGAATGGGCGGGCGCCAAGACCATCACCAACAAGCGCGAATGGCCCGATTGGACGCCGCCGCCCGAAATGCTGCGTCGCCGCCCAGATCTGCCGCGCCATATGAAGGGCGGGCCGGAAAACCCGCTGGGCGCCCGCGCCATGTACCTGGGCTCCTCGCTCTATCGCATCCATGGGTCGAACGAGCCTGACACCATCGGCCAGGCCGTGTCTTCCGGCTGCATCCGCATGACGAACGAGGATGTGACGGATCTCTACACCCGCGTGAAAGTCGGCGCGACCGTCACCGTGATGCGCTGAGACGCAACTTATTCATGAGATTTCAAGCCGGGCCTCGCGCCCGGCTTTTTGCTATCAGCGCGGATCCCGGCTTAGGCCCTTGGCCGCCAGCTCCGCCTCATAGGCCGCCCATTTGGCCTCGCGCTTGACGGCGAGATCGTGAATCCAGGCGAAAGTGTAGATGCCGGTCGAATGGCCGTCGCTGAACAGCAGCCGCACCGCGTAATTGCCGGTCGGCTGAATATCTGTGATCGTGACATTGCGCTTGCCGAACTGGAGCTGACGCTGCGAAGGCGAATGGCCCTGAACCTCGGCGCTTGGGCTTTCCACCCGCAGATATTCCGCGCTGAGCGTATGGCGCTCGCCGTTATCGAAGGCGATGGTGAAGGACCGCCCGCCATCCGAGAGGCGAAGTTCGGTCGGCCATGGCGCGGCAGGCGATGAGGCGTTGGTCAATGGCGGGCTCCCGTTGGCGCAAGCTATAATCCCTTCGCGCCCTCACCGGAAGCCGCTAATGGCGCTGGACCGGCTTCACGAGCTTCGCCATCCGCCTGGGCGGAAGGGGCGGCTCCCTGCCGGGCATTTTCTGGATCGCGCGAAGGGCCGCCCTAGCGTAACGGCGCTTGTGACGCAGCACCTGCGGGGCGGGCTCAGCCTGCGCAGGACTGGCTGTGGGAGGGCGCGGCGCGGCGGCCAGAGCCCCGGCGGCGAGCACGACCGCTCCAGCTGCCTGCGGCGCAGGCGGGGGCGCCGCCGCCCGTGAATAGCGGATGAGCCCCGACACCAGAAAAGCTGCGAGAAAAAGGAATGCGATCATGCGCATGATAGTGTCCCGCCCGGGCTGTGATGTGAGAGATTGAACAACCAATCCGCCCCGCCACGGTTCCCACCCTTTTCTTGCGGCCTCGCAGCGCTTACATTGCTGTTCTGGAGGTCCCGGATTTCATGAATATCCCCGTCAAGACCGCGCAGCCCTTGGGTGGCCCGCCCCTCGTCGATCCATTCGGCCGGGCGATCACCTATATTCGCGTGTCCGTGACGGATCGCTGTGATTTCCGCTGCGTCTACTGCATGTCCGAGGACATGACCTTCTTGCCCAAGCAAGATTTGCTGTCGCTGGAGGAGCTGGACCGCCTCTGCTCGGCCTTCGTTTCGCGCGGCACGCGCAAGATCCGCATCACCGGCGGCGAGCCGCTGGTGCGCCGGGGCATCATGACCCTGTTCCGCTCCCTGTCGCGCCATCTCGATTCAGGGGCGTTGGAGGAGGTCACCGTCACAACGAACGGCTCGCAGCTCGCGCGCCATGCGCAGGAGCTCGCCGACTGCGGCGTGAAGCGCATCAACGTGTCCCTCGACACGCTCGATCCCGATAAATTCAAGGCGGTCACCCGTTGGGGCGATCTTTCCAAGGTGATGGATGGCATCGACGCCGCGCAGAAGGCCGGGCTCTCCATCAAGATTAACGCGGTCGCCCTGAAGGGCGTCAATGATAATGAAATTCCGCAGCTGATCGAATGGGCGCATGGGCGCGGCATGGACATGACCTTCATCGAGGTCATGCCGCTCGGCGATGTCGAGGCTGCGCGCGTCGATCAATACTGGCCGCTGACGCAGCTGCGCGCGAGCCTTCTCGATCGCTACACACTTGATAACATCGACTACCAGACCGGCGGGCCTGCCCGTTATGTGCGCGTGAAGGAGACCGGCGGGCGCCTCGGCTTCATCACGCCGCTGACCCATAATTTCTGCGAGGGCTGCAACCGCGTACGCATCACCTGCACGGGCACGCTCTACATGTGCCTTGGACAGGAGGACGCCGCGGACCTGCGCACGCCCCTGCGGGCTTCACCGACCAATGAGGCTCTGGATGCGGTCATCGAGGCCGCCATCGCCCGAAAGCCCAAGGGCCACGATTTCATCATCGACCGCACCACGCGCCAGCCCGCCGTCGGCAGGCATATGAGCGTGACGGGGGGCTAAAGCGGAGCGCGTCGCGCTTGCAGCTTCTCTCCCCCTTTTGGGGAGAGATTAGAGAGTGGGGGTCGTGAGGCCTTTGCAGGTTAATTGCTTTGGAAGCCTGCTCACGATCAGCATGCGCAGACCCCCACCCCGTCCGCTAACGCGGCCGACCCTCCCCACAGGGGGGAGGGTATTTACCCCAGCGTCTCCTCAAGCCATTTGCGCGCGACCTCTGCGATCTCGGCGTTGTTCTTCTCCAGCATGAGCATGTGGCCGTTGCCGTGAATGCCGAGATCGGCGAGGCGGATGTAGGTTGTCTTCATCACGCCTGCCTGGCGCAGATAGCGCACGGTGCAATGGTCATAAGGCGCGTGATAGGAGGCCTCGGCCTCCACCACCAGCACGGGAATGTTCTGCAAGTGAGCCAGCTTTCGCGCGGGCTCTGCCTGCTCCCAGCAACGCACGCGGTCAGGCGCTTCGGGCTTGTCCTGCCGCACGAAGCGCAGGTCCTGCGGGGACGCTAGCGGGGGATCATAAGTGAGGGGCGGCGCCGTCAGGCCGTAGGGTTTGGTGAAGGGGCCATCCTCGAACCAATCAGGCGCGCCCTTGGTCACATTGTCAAAGACCGGCGGACCCGAAGGCTCCATGGCGACGATGGCTTTCACAAGCTCAGGCCGCGCATCTGCGATCAGCCAGCCGAAGGTTCCAGACTGTGAATGAGTAAGCAAGATCGCGGGGCCGATGCGGTCGAGCAGCGCCGCGCCGGCGTCGCGATTGAGCTCCTGCTGGCGGGGGAAGCTCGCGAGCGAGGGGAAGTTCTGCGCCATGAACTGATCGAAGACCGGATCGCCCTCAACGCCATTGCCCGGCCATTGCGTATGCAATTCCGCCTGCGGCCAGAGCTTGTAGAGTTCGGGCGCTGTGAACTGCTGCTGAACGCGTCGCACCGGTGTGCGCGTTTGGTCGCCAGTCTCGCGCTGATGCGGCGAGCGGGCGCGTGAGGGTTGGTCGATCACATAGACCGCATAGCCCGCGCGCAGGAAGAACTGGCGCCAGCCTTCGCGGCCGTCTGGCGTGCCCGTGTAATTGAGACCGCTTTGTCCGCCGCCAGAAAACATGACGATCGGAAGCGCCTTTGTGCGCTGCGCCGGGATTTGGAATTCGACATACATCTGGCCGGTGAGGAAGCGCCCGTCAGGATGCTCCTCATAATGGCCGCCGACGAAAAAATAGCCCTGTTCGGCGATG
>CANGOK010000151.1 GCA_947455285.1 Beijerinckiaceae bacterium
CCGCAGTCGCCGTCGGGACCGCCGATGTAGAACTTGCCGGTGGGGTTGATGTGCCAGACCGTGTCCTTGCTGATCCAACCATCGGGCAGGGCCTTGCGGACATATGGCTCAACGAGATCACGCACCTGCCCGGAGGTCAGGTCCTCGATCAGATGCTGATGCGACACGACGATCTGGGTGACGCCGACGGGCTTGCCGTCTTCGTAGCGCACGGTGACCTGGCTCTTGGAATCAGGGCCGAGAGCCTTTTCCGTACCGGCATGGCGGGCTTCGGAGATCAGGCGCAGGATCTTGTGGGCGTAATGGATGGGAGCGGGCATGAGCTCCGGGGTCTCGCGGCAGGCGTAGCCGAACATGATGCCCTGGTCGCCCGCGCCTTCGTCCTTGTTGCCGGCGGCGTCAACGCCCTGGGCGATGTCGGCGGACTGGGAGTGCAGCAGCACGTCG
Organism: Beijerinckiaceae bacterium; assembly: GCA_947455285.1. GTDB lineage: Bacteria > Pseudomonadota > Alphaproteobacteria > Rhizobiales > Beijerinckiaceae > Terripilifer. The sequence goes on from CANGOK010000151.1 coordinate 448, forward strand.
ATCTTGGCGTGCTCCCAGTGGAAGCCTTCCTGCTCGTAACCGATGTCGCGAATTGCCTTGCGGGCGAGCTGGACGATCGTGTCTTCCTCGATGCGCGGGCCGCGCACTTCACCGGCGATCACGACGCGGTTGGTGGTGGCGAGCGTCTCGCAAGCGACGCGGATCTGATAGGGGTCGAGGCCAGCGGCCGCGCCTTCCCGGAAGAACAAGTCCACGACTTCGTCGGAAATCCGGTCGCAAACCTTGTCGGGATGGCCTTCGGAGACCGATTCACTGGTGAAAAGATAGCTTTTACGGGCCACGCACGCCTCCGGTGGATGTCTCGCCGCGACGAGTGGTTTTCCTCACCCTCGGCGGTTTTCGATGAATTTTTGCATCGTCTTTTTTGCAGACGGCGTTCGTTTGGTCAAGCCGAACGGGCTGTTTCGTTCTATAAAGCGAACGCGTTATTCGGCGGTCGCGTCTTCGCTCGCCGCGATGGCCACCACCAGATCCACGACGCGGCGGCGCACTTTCGGATCCTTGATGCTCACGAAAGCCTTGTTGAGCTGAAGCCCCTCGACAGTGGAGAGAAACTCCACCACGAATTCGGAGGAAGATCCTTCCGAAAAGCCGCCCTCAGAATCGGATGTGCTGGTCGGCGCCCCCTCGAAGAAGAAGGAGGGCGACATGTCCAGAACCTTGGCGATGTCCTGCAGGCGCCCGGCGCCTATGCGGTTCGCGCCCTTTTCGTATTTCTGGACCTGCTGGAACGTGACGCCAAGCGCTTCGCCGAGCTTTTCCTGACTCATGCCCAGAAGCATGCGCCGCATCCTGACCCGGCTGCCAACGTGCTTGTCGATCGGATTTGGAGCTTTCGGCACACGCAACCTCGAAATGAAGGGAGGCGGTCAGCGTTTCCCCAGTGTCGATGATACATCTTGTGGTCGTGTTGACCCGTTGACAATAGGTCAACAAGCTATCCGCGTAAGAGTCAACTGGCTATTACTTTGAAAGATCCAACGAACGATCCGGCCGGATTTGGCCAAGTAATAGTTGTTTTTTGCAAACAACAACCTTCATCAGATTTTGAACCTGCTCAATGAGCCTCCCTACGCCAGAAAAATGCTCCTGAAAGACACATCATAAGCAATACAGTGATGCCCGTTAGCGGGTGATCAGCGAAGAAGGTAACTGAAGCGGGACGTGGAAGGAGGCTGTCTATCACCCCATCCGTTCCCAACGGCAGCTTGTGAAGAACGCGCCCGTACCCATCGACGACAGCGGACAGACCCGTATTGGCAGCCCGAACCAGCGGAAGTCCCTCCTCCACCGCGCGCAAACGCGCCTGCGCAAAATGCTGATGGGGCCCGGTGGTGACGCCAAACCAGCCGTCATTAGTGACGTTCAGCAAAAGGCCGGGACGCTCGCCAGAGTTTTCGACCGGAACCGTTTCACCGGGAAAGATGGCTTCATAACACACCAAAGCCGCGGCGGGGGGCAGGCCGGGGACTTCAAAAAAACGACGGCGCGCGCCCGGCTCGAACCCGCCGGGTATATGCACGAAATGACGCAGGCCGAAGGATTCCAGAAGGCTGCTGAAGGGCAGGTACTCACCGAAGGGAACAAGATGAGTCTTGTCGTAACTGGCGATGATCTCGCCGCCATTGGCCAGCGCCTGAATGGAATTGTAGTAGAGCGCGTTGAATTCGCCTGGCAGGGCCGCGCCGCGCTTGCTCTCGCCCATGCGCGCGGCGCCGGTGATCAGCACCGTCCCAGGACCCAAAAAGCCGCCGATCCGCGAGAGGGCGGCGGCGTCGCGCGAGAGGATGAACGGGAAGGCTGATTCCGGCCAGATCAGATGGGTGGCGTCTCTTACGCCCGAGGTTTGCGGCGAGGTCGCGCGATCCGACAGGGTGAGATAGCGATCAAGGATCTGATCCTTGTAATCGGCGCGGAATTTCTCATCTTGAGGCAGGTTGGGCTGCATGATGCGCAGTCTCACCCCGGGCGTCGTCTCATTGGACGCGCCCGCGAGGCGCAGTGCGCCACCAGCCCCAATGAACGCGAGCAACCCAAGCCCAAGCAGACCGGGCGTCAAAATCCTGCGTCGCCGACGGAAGCCATCAACGAAACAAGCAGGCGAGGCGAAGATCAGCACCGCCAGAACATTTAAGCCGTAAAGCCCGACCAGCGCCGCAGGCTGCGCGAGAAGAACATTGCCGCCGAGCGCCATGCCGAAGGGGTTCCATGGGAAGCCCGTCGCGACGGTTCCGCGCAGCCATTCACTGACGCCAAGGCCAAAGGCCAAAGCCATGATGCGGCCCGGCCCGGGGCTCCACAAAAGACGCGCAAGGCCATAGCCAAACGCGGTGAAGATAGCCAGCACGGCAGGCAGTCCAAGCACCGCCAAGGGCATGAGCAAGGCGAATTGATCGGGCTCAACGAGAAAGGCGGCGCCAAGCCACCACAGGCCCGCAACAAAATAACCAAAGCCAAGCCACCAGCCGTCGAACGAAGCTTCAACCGCTGACCGGAAACGCGCGGTGTTGCGCCATCCTGCTCCCTTCGAGGCCTGAGAAGACCCATCAATGAGCCATACAGACACCACCATTGGAATGACGAGCGCGGGAAAGAAATCAAAAGGGGCCATGGCGAGCGCCCCTATGGTGCCCGAGGCGAAAGCAAGCGCGCGCCGGCGCCAACCAAAAGACAATATGATGCGCTCGGCGAGAACCATCTAAAACATCTCGTCAAATAACGACTTTACGTTAGTCATCCTTGGCGGCGCTGACGACTGATTTGCGAATGCGAATTTTCTTCACGCGTCGCGGATCAGCATCCAGCACTTCGCATTCAAGCGCATCATCGAGGCGGATGATTTCACCACGTGCGGGCACATGGGCCGCCAGAGCCGAAACAAGGCCGGCGATCGTATCAACCTCTTCAAGATCAGCCAGCGCTTCAAGATCCGCATCGAGCGCCTGCGATACCGATTCAAGGCTGGCGCGCGCATCGACGATGAAGCCGCCATCAGGCGCAGGCACGATCAGCGGCGCCTCTTCAAGATCATGCTCATCTTCGATATCGCCGACGATGGTCTCAACGATATCCTCGATGGAGACGAGGCCATCGGTGCCGCCATATTCATCGATGACGAGCGCAATATGCGTACGCGTCGCTTGCATTTTCACGAGAAGATCAAGCGCAGGCATGGAAGGCGGAGCGAAAAGCACCGGACGCAGAATGCGCGCGAGCGAGAGCGGCGTCGTCAGATCGACATCATTAAGGCCAGTAAGCTTGGCAGGCTTCGTCGCGCTGCCGGACTCGGCGACCTTCGCCAGAAAATCCATGAAGTCGCGGATGTGAACCATGCCGCGGGGATCATCGAGCGTATCGCCGTAAGCTGGAATGCGCGAATGGCCGGCCGTGCGAAAGATCGCGAGCACTTCGCCAAGCGTGGCGTCAGCGCGCACGCTGACGATGTCTGCGCGGGGCACCATGACGTCTGCGACGCGCAGCTCATGAAGCGAAAGGACATTCTTGAGGATCAGCCGTTCCTGCGGCGTGAAATCGGCGCTTGTGGAGGAATCCTCCAATGCGTCTTCGATGTCTTCACGCACGGACGGACCCTGCAGGCCGAACAGGGCTCGCAAGCGATCAAAGAGCCCCGGCTTTTCTGTGCTGGTCGCACTGGATGTTTCCGAACCGCTCATGGCTCCGTCAAATCCTCGTCGGCATTGGCGTAGGGATCGGCGACGCCGAGCCCGCCAAGGATGCTGATCTCAAGCGCCTCCATCTCATCCGCTTCATCGTCCGTTTCATGATCGTAGCCGATGAGATGCAGGAAGCCGTGCGCCACCATATGCATGTAGTGATCGCGGAAGGTCTTGGCCTCTTCCTCAGCCTCGCGCGCCACGGTCTCATAGGCGATGGCGATGTCGCCGACAGCGGGAGACTTCGCCAGCATGGATGGGGGCGCGGCGGGGAATGACAGAACATTGGTCGGCTTGTCGAGGCCGCGCCACTCGCGATTGATCTCGCGAATGCGCGCATCGTCGCAAAGCAAAAGGCTCACTTCAGCCTGAGCGGCGAGCTTTATTTTCGTAGCAGCGACTGCGGCGCCGATCACCTCGCTGGCGAGGGCTTCAAAACCTTCATGCTGGTTCCAAGCGTCGCATTCCACCAGCGTCGATAAAAGAGGGCTCATGATCGCGCCGCAGCCTCCCGGCCCGAGGCCTCATAGGCGTCAACGATGCGGCGTACGAGATCATGGCGCACCACATCGGCGGCGCGAAAGCGCACATGGCCGACGCCTTCAAGTTCGCTGAGCAAACTGACGGCCTCGCTTAGTCCGGACTTCTGACCCTGCGGCAAATCGGTCTGGGTCGGATCGCCCGTGATGATCATGCGCGAGCCTTCGCCCAGACGCGTCAGGAACATCTTCATCTGCATGGACGTAGCGTTCTGCGCTTCATCAAGAAGGATGCATGAAGCGGTGAGCGTGCGACCGCGCATGAATGCGAGCGGCGCGACTTCGATCATGCCGGTCTGCATGCCGCGCTCCACCGTGCGGCCATCCATGAAGTCATAGAGCGCATCATAAATAGGACGCAGATAAGGATCGACCTTCTCGCGCATGTCGCCGGGCAGGAAGCCGAGCCGCTCGCCTGCTTCAACTGCGGGACGCGAAAGGATGAGCCGCTCCACCACGCCTTGCTCAAGAAGCGAGACCGCATGACCCACCGCCAGCCATGTCTTACCGGTGCCAGCAGGGCCTTCGGCGAAAACCAATTCGTGCTTCTTCAGCAAGCGCAGATAGGAATCTTGCGCCGCATTACGAGCGCGCACCATGCCGCGCTTGCGCGTGCCAATCTGTTCGAAGGCGCCGCGTGGACTTTCGACCGCCTTCTCCTTGGGAAAGAGCGAGCCTTGCAGCGCGCCTTCTTCAATGGCGCCGTCGACATCGCCAAGCGTGATCGCCTGACCGCGCCGCACACGCTCGTAAAGAATCTCAAACACGCGCCGGGTCTGCTCGCAGGCGTCTGGCGCGCCTTTGATGATGACATGGTTGCCGTTGGCCACCGCCGAAACCTCGAGCTTGCGCTCGATTTTGGCGATGTTCTGATCATAGAGGCCGAAGACCAGCGAGGCGAAACGATTGTCCTCGAAGGCGAGGGTGATCTCGCTCGCGTCAGCGTTTCGTTCAATCCGCGCTCCAGATGCAGGCGCTTCGATTCGACCCGGCGATGTCGGCCTCAATGGTCAGCCTCCGTTTGAGAATCAACCAATCGTCCATATAGCGAGTTCACGCCGATTTCGATGATATGCGCCCTTGCGGTCTGTCCAATGAGTTCCTGCGGCCCATCCACATGAACCGCATGAAGCCACGGGGTCTTGCCGCCGATCTGACCGGGGCGCCGTCCCGGCTTTTCAAAAAGCACCTCGACCGTCTGGCCGAGCATGACGTGATTGAAATCATCGCGCTGTTTGTCGACCAGCGCCTTCAATCGCGCCAGACGCTCCGCCTTCACCTCTTCAGAAACCTGTTCGTCCATGCCAGCCGCAGGCGTGCCGGGACGCGGGGAATATTTGAAGAAAAAGGCGCTGGCGAATTTGACCTCTTCGATGAGCCGCAAGGTGTCGCGAAACTCTTCCTCGGTCTCGCCGGGAAAGCCGACGATGAAATCCGATGACAAAGCGATGTCAGGCCGCGCCGCGCGAATTCGCTCGATCTGACGCAGGTAATCAGCGGCTGTATGCTTGCGGTTCATCAGGGCCAGAATGCGATCGGACCCCGACTGCACCGGCAGATGCAGGAAAGGCATGAGCTGCGGCAGATCGCGATGGGCCTCAATAAGATCATCGCGCATATCGTTGGGATGGCTTGTCGTATAACGAATGCGCGCAATGCCGGGAACTTGCGCGATGCGCGTCGCAAGCTGCGCAAGCGACCATGCGTCGCCCTTGGGTCCTTCGCCATGATAGGCGTTGACGTTCTGGCCGAGCAGACTGACCTCGCAAACGCCAGAGGCGGCGAGCCGCTCGACTTCGTCCAATATCTGCCGCACGGGACGCGAGACTTCGGCGCCGCGCGTATAGGGCACCACGCAGAAGGTGCAGAAATTATCGCAGCCTTCCTGAACGGTGACGAAGGCGCTTAGGCCGCGCGAGCGAATCTTTTCAGCGGTCGGGGGCGCGAGATGATCAAATTTATCCTCAACGGGAAATTCGGTGTCGACCACGCCCGCGCCATTGCCCGTCCGGCGCAGCAACTCGGGCAAGCGATGATAATTCTGCGGGCCGACGACGAGATCGACGGCGGGCTGGCGACGCTGGATCTCGCCGCCCTCAGCTTGCGCGACGCAACCGGCCACCGCGATTTTGGTGTCGACGCCGCGCGCGGCGCGCTCCTGTTTCAGCTGACGGATCTTGCCAAGCTCGGAATAGATCTTCTCGGAGGCGTGTTCTCGAATGTGGCAGGTGTTGAGCACGACAAGATCAGCGTCCTCGATCGCCGTCGTCTCCTCATAGCCTTCGCCAGCGAGCACATCAGTCATGCGCGTGGCGTCATAGACGTTCATCTGACAGCCGTATGACTTCACGAAGACCTTGCGCTTGCGGTCATCCGCTGCGCAGGAGACGTCACCCTGAGATTGCAAAATCTGAACCCTTGCCGTCGCGATGAGGAAATTTCAGCCATTCTAGCAGACTTTCGCCCGCCACACAGTTCCCATCACGCCCCAATGCGCCGCAGGATGAGCGCAGTGGCGGCGGGCTCCCCGGCCTTGGCGTAATAGGCCTTGCGCTCACCCACGCGCTGGAAGCCAAGCTTCCCATAAAGCGCGAGCGCGGCTGCGTTTCCCGCCTCGACCTCAAGAAAGACCTCGGTGACGCCCAGCGATGACAATGCGTCAAGCTGGGTCTGGAGCAGGCTGCGGCCAAGCCCTTTGCCCTGCCGCGCCCGGTCAACGACGATGGTCAGGATCTCGGCCTCCGCCCCCACATGGCGGGCGAGGGAGAAGCCGAGAACCGTCTTTTCCTGCGAATCGAGCGCCACATGGGCGAGAACCGAAGGCTCGGCGGCGAGATCGGCGATCTCCTGCGCCGACCAGCCCCGATGAAAATTCCCCGCATGGATGGTGGCGCAGGCGCCGGCCCGCGCGGGCATGAACAAGCGAATGACCGGATCAGCGGCGGGCTTTGCGAAAGGCCACATGCTCAGGCCCGCACGAAGCGGAACGGGGAGGGCGGCTTAACATCGGGCGCCTTGATGTAGAGCGGGCGCGGCGGCGCAGCCTCGGGATCGGCGATCATGCCGAGCCGGGCTACATATTGGATCGGCGTCACAGTCTCGCCTTCGACCTCGGCGGTGCGATGGGCCGACCATGCGGCGATGGCCAGAAGCGGCGCGGCGGAGCCGGTGAGGCGAAGTGGTCCCGAAGGCAGCTTCTCGACGGCTTCGGCCAACGGCAGGACCGTCGGCGCCATCAGGATCGCGCCGCTCTGCGAACAGGCCTGCAGATAGACCTGCCCATGTCGGGCGTCGATGACCGGCACAATGATCGCGGGCAGGGGGGAGGCTGGCTTTTGCGTAACGGGCTTTGGCCCCAACACCAGAGGCGCGGCGAAGGCGGCCAGGGTCGA
>CANGOK010000152.1 GCA_947455285.1 Beijerinckiaceae bacterium
CGAGCGGAGTGCCCGGGCATTTGAGAGTGTCCTTGTTTTTCGCAGTTAACCTCCCCATCCCTTGGGGGAAACGCCCCTGACATCATATTATTTCGGGGTCAGATCTGACAGCGGAGTGTCAATTCTCGGTGGTTTCGTGTCCCCGCAACGAAGATTAGCACGCTAGGTCAATGACTTAGCGGGTTTTTTGTTGTCCAGATTTTGGGTCCGAAAAAGTAATAAACAGGTATAAATTTCTCCCGTAAGGGATCGCTTTCGAACGCCTTACCAGCTTGCTTCAACGTTCTCTTCATTCCCGATAAGAAAATTGTCAGGTCATCTCCTGAGAAAATAATCCTTTTCTTTTCTGTCAGATGAGATTATCAGGAGTGGCTGTCGCTTACATAGGAGACAGCACAATGACCCATCTGAAGTCCCTTACTCTCACCGTCGCTCCCCATCAGATTGAGCGGAACCCCAAGCTAATCCGCCGATAACGCCTTATTGAGCGGCTAGAAGAGCAGCAGAAGCTCGCTGCCGATCCTACGTTCACATTGCTGGTAGGCGCTGGATCAAGAATTTGGATGGCGTGAAGGGGCTAGAGACTGTTTTGACGACCTTGATAGCCGCTACTAGAGCGGGTTAAGAACGACATGGCGTTCGCCAGCGGCCATCTGCATGTGAGCGCGACATGGAGGGTCTTTGAGGAGGCGAAGAAGCACGGCGTGAAGCGTCTCATCTTCACCCATCCCGAAGAAATCGTCGGCGCGAGCCTGAACGACGTGAAGGGCATCGCCGCCATGGGCGCTTTCGTCGAACACTCGCTCTGCATGTTCCTAGAAGGTTCGAAGTTCAAGGTCGCCGGACCCGAGGATATGCGCAAGCACATCGAGGCCGCAGGTGTCGACAAGACGATCATGTGCTCTGACCTTGGCCAGCCCGGTGTGTTCAGCCCGCTCGAAGGCTTCCGTCGCGGAGTGAAGATGTGCCTCGACCTTGGCTACACGGTCGCACAGGTTCACGCCGTGGTCTCGACGAATGCGGCCTGCGCCTTTGGCCTTGAGGCCGATGTCGAGAGGGTGAAAGCCCGTGGTTAAAGTTGGCGCAATTCAACTGAGGCATGGGGGTCAAGCCGCCGTCGCGGTCGACCCACGGTTCGCCACGGGTTGGGCTGTACGGGAACGGGGGCGTGGCCCCACTCAGTTGATGAAGTAAAGATCTGATTTTCAAAAATTTTTGTGCGCTTGCGCTAGATTTCAGGCGCCCGCCCGGTGACTGTTTCCGTCAAGCGCCCCTCAATCCTCCGTGCGCCATGCGCAGATTGTTTGGAGAGCGACCACGACTGGTTTTGCCGCATTTTGTCCCACAGCCCCTTTGCGTTGATGGGCGGTCTAGGCTGGCCGAATGCGTGGTGCGTATCAGTTCATCCAAATTTCGACAATGTTGACTTTAATTTGCTGATATTGAAAATAAGTGCTAATCATTCGCGCGCCAAAATGCGCGTCGATCTGCGCTGGGGGGAGCCATGGACGATGCAATGAAGCCTGAGCAGCGGTCGATCCAGTCGATCGAGGTTGGATTTCGCCTGATCCGTGTTCTGGAAGAGGCGGGGGCGAAGCTGCCGTTGAAAACCCTCTCGACGAGAGCGGGGATGACCGCCGGCAAGGCGCATCAATATCTGGTTAGCTTCATGCGTCTGGGACTCATCGTTCAGGACCAGTCGACCGGGCATTACGGACTTGGCCCTTACGCTCTGCAACTTGGGCTCGCCGCACTCCGTCAGGTCAATCCCAGCGAAATCGCCGGTGATGTGCTGGAGCGATTGCAGGCGCGGTTTGAACTGCCGACTTATTTCTCAATTTGGGGCCAGATGGGTCCCTTCATCGCATTGAAGCGCGATTTCGAGCTTCCGACGCCGTTTGGCATCAAGCCCGGCTTCGTATTCCCCCTGCTCACCACGGCCACTGGCAACATCTTTCTGGCCTATATGCCTGAACAGGCGACGCTTGCGCTCCTAGAAAAGGAAGGACGCCTGCATCCCCATCTGCTCGCACGGGTGGACGAGGCGCGCCGGGAGATCCGTGTGGCTGGCTACACGGTCTCGAAAGGGCACCTGTTCTGCGGCTTCGCTGGCGTTTCATGCCCGGTTTTCGATCATGAAGGCGTATTGGCCGGAGCTTTGACGATGCTTGGTGTGGCGAGTTTCGTAGACCCTGGCCCGTTCTCGGACATGGTCCTTGCCGTGAAAGAGGCTGCGGCGGAGATCAGCCAGAAACTTGGCTTCAAAGCCTGAACGCGGTAGAATTTCGATGCTGCGCCGGGAACGCCGATGGGCGAACTCTTCCGCCGATTCTGGTTGCCCGCTGCATTGAGCGAAGAACTGACAGAGCCCGGCGGGGCCCCTGTTCGTTTGCGGATTCTTTGCGAAGACCTTCTCGCTTTCAGGGACTCATCGGGCAAGCTTGGCGTCATCGACGCCTATTGCTCGCATCGTCAGGCCCCTTTGTTCTTTGGGCGTAACGAGAACTGCGCAATCCAGTGTCCCTATCATGGGTGGCGGTTCAATACCGAAGGCGAATGCATCGAGACCCCGAACGCGCCGAACTATCTTCGCGATACGCCGAGGGCGAAGGAGCGCCTCGCCATCGTCGCCTATCCAACCCATGAAGCCGGCGGCATCGTCTGGATCTATATGGGGCCGAAGGATCTTGAGCCGCCTTTCCCAGCCTTTGAGTTTACGAAGGTCCCGAAGGGCCACTGCCATGCATCGCGTTAGTTGCAACGCTCGAATTGGCTGCAAGGCGCCGAAGGAGAAATTGACACTTCGCACGTCAGCTTCGCCCACAAGGATCTATCCAATGACCATGAGAAAGTGGCCATCACTGGGCTGCAATATACACTTGAAGACGACTCGCCAGTCCTTAGCGTCAAGGAAACTGATTACGGCTTCCTGAGCGGTTCGCGTCGCCATTATCAGGGGAAATATTTCTGGCGCGTGACTCAGTGGCTGGCGCCCATGTTCAGTCTGATTCCGCGGGCGCCGGCGGATGCGTTCACCAGCGGGGGTGGGCGCGCCTGGGTGCCGGTGGACGATAACAATACCACGACCTTCGCCTATAACTTCCGCGTCGACCGTCCGCTGAATGCGGATGAGTTGCAGTTGATCGCTGAAGGCGCGCATTTTCCGCCCCGCATGGAGCGCGGGTCCATTCGCCTAGAACAAGGGCACCGGATCGACACCTGGCTGCCGACCGCGAATATGAACAATGATTATCTGATCGACCGCGAAGCTCAGAAGACCATTAACTTCACGGGTATCTTGGGCGTGAACGAGCAGGACCGCTGCCTTCAGGAAGCTATGCGCGCTGAAGCTGAAGATCGCGGCATCGTCGACCGTAGCCGCGAGCATCTCGTCGCGACAGACCTCGCAATCACCGCTGCGCGTCGTCGCCTGCTCCGCATGGTCAAGACGCTGCAGGCGGGCGAGCCGCTGCGGGAGCTTGCGAGCGGCGAAATTTATGGCGTGCGCGCGGTCAGCAAACTTTGCGACGTCGCTGAGCTCGATGATTTCATAGAAAAATATCGTGAAGACGCCCGTGCTGTCTAAAGCGCGGCGCATCCCGAAGAGGTGGGAAGCATGCTGAAGATCATCAAACGAACGCTGATTTGCGCCGCCGCGACATTGACCTGCGCCACACCTATGGCGCAAACTTATCCAGACCGGCCGGTCAAGTTAGAGGTGGGCTATGTGCCCGGCCCCACGGGCCCCGACTTCGGCGCGCGCGTCATCGCGCCAAAACTGTCCGAATTGCTCGGCCAGCCCTTCGTGGTCGAGAACAAGGCTGGCGCGAGCGGGACGATCGCGACCAATTTCGTCGCGAAATCCGCGCCCGACGGATATACGCTTTTGCAGGGCGAAACGGCGCAGCTTGAAATCGCGCCCTATCTCTTCAAGAACCTTCCCTACAACACGCTGAAGGATCTGACGCCCATAGGGCTCATGACGGAATCCGCCGGTCTCGTCATTGTGTCGAACGCGAAGACATCGAAGATTAAAACAATTCAGGATCTCATCCGCGAAGCCAAGGCCCGTCCGGGCGAGATCGCATATGGCACAGCGGGAACGGGCAGCATCCATCATATCGCGATGGAGCTCTTTCAGGACGGCGTGGGGATCAAGCTGAACCATGTTCCATTCAGGGGTGGCGGCGAAGCGCTGCCCGCTTTCCTTGGCGGCGAAATGCCCGTCCTCATCGCCGCTCTTCAGACCGTATGGCCTTTCGTAAAACAGGGCGACGTCAATCTTCTCGCAGTGACGGCGCCTGATCGTCTGCCCGCGATCAGCGACATCCCTTCGCTGTCCGAACTGATCCCGGGCTATGGCGTGGAATCGCAGCTCGGACTGCTGGCGCCTGCCGGGCTTCCCAAACCAATCCTCGAGAAGCTATCATCGGCGCTGAAACAGGGGTTGGAAGATCCGGAGATCCGCAAGAAGCTCAGCGTGGAGGGAACGCGATCCATCAAATGGATGTCTCCTGACGACTATGCAAAGCATATCGAGAAAAACCAGAAGATGTTTGACCACGCGGTGCGGATCGCGAACATCAAGGCCGAGTGAAGGTCTATGGGCATCGCGTGAATGAGAGGCTGGCCCCACGCGATGGACGCTGGTCGGCATAAAGATACAAATCGCAAAATAAGCGAGAGTGGAGGGAAACATGCTACGATTTTCTTTGGCCTTCGCGCTTGCCGCAATGGCCTCAGGCGCGCCCGCGCAGGCCCAGACTTTTCCAAGCCAGCCAGTGAAGCTCATCGTCACCTTTGCGCCCGGCGGCACCACCGATGTGCTGGCGCGCGCGGTCGCGCAGAAGATGTCGGAGAACCTGAAAGAGTCCGTCGTGGTCGATAACCGCCCCGGCGCAGCGGGCAATCTCGGCATGGGCGTATTGGCGCGCGCGGCGCCGGATGGGCATACGATCGCCATCGGCACCCTCTCGACGCTCGCCATCAGCCCGGCTGCTTCGAAGAATATGCCCTATAACGCAAGAAGGGATTTCGCGCCGGTCGCAATGATGACCGAAGTTCCGGTGGTTCTCGCCGTGCCCGCCGACTTTCCTGCGAACAATCTCGCTGAATTCGTCGACTACGCCAAAAAGAACCCGACAAAAATGAACTTTTCTTCGAATGGCGCGGGCTCTTCGACCCATATGGCGGGCGAGCTGTTGAAACGGAAATATGGGTTCGAAATGGCGCATGTGCCGCAGGGGGGCGATGCGCCGATTCTCAATTCGCTCATGGGCGGCCATATCCAGCTTGGCATCATCGCCGCCCCACCTGCAGTGGAATTCGCCAAGGCCGGCAAGATCAAGTTGCTCGCCATCATCAGCGCCAAGCGCAACGCCGCTTTGCCTGACGTGCCGACACTGGGCGAGGCTGGCGCGCCAGAGGTTGTAGGCTCAACATGGTTCGGCTTCATGGTCCCGGCCGGCACGCCAAACAATATCGTCGCCCTACTCAACCGCGAACTCAATCGCGCCATGGAGGCGCCTGACACGAAGAAGGTCTTCACGATTGGCGGCCTTGAGCCAACCATGATGAGCGTCGAGCAGTTCGGCGCTTTCGTCGCCAGCGAGCAGGACAGGTGGGCGACCATCGTGCAGACGCTTGGCGTGACGCAGGAGTGAAGGGTGAATTAGAATGGATCATATCGCCGCCCTGAAAGAAGCGATCGGACGCCCTGACGCCGTCGTGACGGATCCCGACATTCTCGTCTCCGCCTGCACGGATTGGCGCGGGTGGTACGGGGGGCGCGCGTTGGCGCTGCTGCGACCGAAAGATGTCAGCGAAGTGCAACGGGCCGTCGCGGCCTGCGCGCGTCTGCGCATCCCGCTCGTGCCGCAGGGTGGCAATTCCAGTCTTGCGGGCGCCTCGACGCCTTCGCCTGACGGTTCGAACGTGGTGCTGAGCCTCCAGCACCTCAACCGCATCCGCGCCATCGACGCCTCAAGTTGGTCTATGAACGTCGATGCTGGCGTTCCTCTCTCGGCTGTACAGCAAGCTGCTGCGATGCATGATCGGCATTTCGGCGTCGACCTTGGCGCGCGCGACACAGCCCGCGTCGGCGGACTTATCTCCACCAATGCCGGAGGCATGTCGGTCCTGCGCTACGGCTCGATGCGCGAACAGGTGCTCGGCCTTGAAGTAGTGCTGCCTGATGGTTCTGTCTGGAATGGCTTGCGCGGATTGCGCAAGGATAATTCTGGCGTCGATCTGAAGCATCTTTTCATCGGCGCGGAAGGAACGCTCGGCGTCATCACTGCGGCCACCCTGCGTCTTCATCCGCCGGAACGGCACAGCGCTACACTTCTCTTGGCGGTGAAGGACCTCGACGTCATCAGCACCATTGTGGATGCGCTGCTCGAAACAGGGCAGGTCTCTGCGCTGGAGCTCATGCCGACCTGGGCGGTGGAGCTTGCATGTCGCGAAATCCTGCGCTGTCGCCCTCCGCTCGAAACCGGCGCCGAATGGCTGATTCAGGCGAAGCTCGCCGGAAGACGGCCCGTCATGGAACAGGCGGAAGAGGTCGCCGCCAGTTTGATCGAAAACGGCTCGGTCCTCGACGCCATCCTCGCCGACGGCGCGAAACAAGAAACGCTCTGGGCGATCCGCGATGAATTCGCCCCCGTGCATAAATGGCTCGGGCATTCAGCCCGTTTCGATCTTTCCGTGCCTCTCGGACGAATTCCCGAGCTGATCCGCAAGCTTGAGGCCGCCATCTTGCCGATTGATCGGGAGCTGCGCCATTTCAGCTTTGGCCACCTTGGCGACGGCAATCTGCATTTCAGCGTCTTCCGCAGGCTCGACGCCAATGACGGCTTAGCCTTGCCTGAGGAGGCGATTGACGCCGCCGTCAACCAGACAGTCTGGAGCATGGGGGGCTCAATCAGCGCAGAACATGGGGTTGGCCTGCTGCATCGCGATCAGCTCGTCGGACAAAAGCCCGCCGAAGAATTGCGCTTGCAGAAGAGGATCAAGGCTCTTCTTGATCCGCAAGACCTGTTCAACCCCGGTAAGGTGTTCATCCCGGGGACGCGCGACGCCTGATCAGAGCGCAATCTCGCGTCCTTCCAGCGCCGAGAGCTGTAGTGCGAGCACGGCTCGAAGGCTTTCGCGTCCCCAGCGCGCGTCATGCAGCGAGGGGACGTTGCGATGTGCGGCGGCTATCAGATCATCCAGCGCTTCGTTGCGGCCGGGCACCCCGGGGCGATTGTCGATGGTCAGTTCGCGCGGACCATCGGCGCCGTAAACAAGCACGCCGTCGCGCGAGGCGCGTAGGTCGGCCTTCGCGCAGGTCACGATCATGGCGCCGAAATGCGGTTGATGCTGGGGCGACGTATAGGGTCGTGCGCCAAGCGCGAAAGTATCGATCCGTAAGCGCGTCTCGTCCTGTGTGCGCGCCGCCAGCGCTCGAAACGCCGCTCCATGTTGATCGGGGGGTTTAGCCGCGCCGCTCTCGGCGATCCAGTGGTGGAATTCGTCGGCGTCGAAATGATCGTAGCCGGAATAGACCAGCGTCGCCGCCGCGCCATTGCGCAGCTGGATCATCGCCGATGCGAGCCCTTCCGTCGGGCGTGATGGGTCGAGCCTGCGCGCATAGCCGCGCACGCTCGCGATATCGCCGCCGAGCACACGGATCGTATCGAGCTGATGGGGGATCTGATTGAAGAGAATGCCGCCGCCGCGCGTGGTGTCGAGTTCTTCTGGCCGCCGTGGACGATAGATGAAGTTCGTATAGTTCCACATGGCGATCAGGCCGAGATCGCCCACCTCGCCGCTGCGGATGAGCTGGCGCATGAGGCGCACGCCGGGATCAAAGCCATGGGTATGGCCAACGATCAGATGAACGCCGTTGCGATCGACCGCCTCGATGATGGCGTCGCAATCCTCAAGAGTGAGCGCCAATGGCTTTTCGACGAGAATATGCTTGCCGCAGTTTGCGGCCATGATCGCGTGTTCGCGATGGAACTGATGAGGAGTGGCGATATAGACCGCCTCGACATCA
>CANGOK010000153.1 GCA_947455285.1 Beijerinckiaceae bacterium
ACGCTTTCCTGAAAGACGGCGTGGGTGCCGACGAGAATGTCGATCTCGCCAGCGGCCAGCGCCGCGAGAGTGCGGTTGCGTTCGGAGGTCTTGTCGCGACCCGTAATCAAGCCGAACCTTATGCCGACGCTTTCGCCCAGCGGAAGCATGCGCTCATAATGCTGGCGTGCGAGGATTTCGGTCGGCGCCATGAGCGCGGCCTGTCGCCCGGCTTCCACCACGCTCGCCATGGTCAGCAAGGCGACGAGGGTTTTTCCCGAGCCCACATCGCCCTGCAGCAGGCGCAACATGCGTTTTGTCGATGCGATGTCGGCCCGTATCTCCGCAATGGCCTCGGTCTGCGACCCCGTGAGTTCGAAGGGCAGGGCGGCGAGGATCTTCTGGGATATGCGCCCATCGCCATTGCTCGCTCGGCCCGGCAATTCGCGAAACCGCGCCCGTGTCATCACCAGCGCCAACTGGCTCGCCAGAAGCTCATCGAGCGCAAGGCGCACGCGGGCGGGGGACTCGGGCTCGAGATCCTTTGGCGTCTGCGGTCTGTGCAGTGTGGCGAGCGCCTGAGCGAAGCTCGGCAATTTGCGCAGCGACAGGGTGGCGGCGTCGTGCCATTCGGGCAGGGTGGGCAAGCGCGCCAGCGCGCCCTCCGCAGCCTTGCCGACATTGCGTTGATAGAGCCCTTCGGTCAGCCAATAGACCGGCTCGACCGGGGGCAGCTTCGCCAGCCCCTCTTCGTCGAGCACCTTGTCGGGATGCACCATCTGCAGATGGCCGTCCCAGAGTTCGAGCTTGCCCGAGATCCAGCGCTTTGCGCCAAGGGGCAACATGCGCTCGATCCACTGGTGGTTCGCGAGAAAGAAGACGAGCGACACGTCGCCCGTCTCATCCTCCACCAGCACCCGGTAGGGGCCCTTGTTGCGCGAGGGCGGGCGATGCTCGACCACCCGCACCTCCAGCGTCACGATCTCATCGCGCGGCGCCTGCGAAATCGCGGGCCGGTTGCGCCGGTCGATGCTGGAATGGGGGATGTGAAACAGCAGGTCCAGCACCCGCGCGCCCGCCGACCGATCGAGCAGCCGATCGAACAGCTTGCCGGTCTTGGGCCCGACGCCGGGCAGCGACGAGACCGAGGCGAACAGGGGATTGAGCACAGCGGGACGCATAAGTGGGGTCTAGCGGGGCGCGGGGCGGGGGACAAGCGCCCCATTTCCCCTGACAACCGCCTGCGCAACCTCTATATAGCTCCCATCCTGCCCCCGGATTCCGGTCGGCGGGCTTTGCTGTTTGCGCTCAAGATTGCGTCCATGGAGGTCCGTGTGCCCGAATCCACCCTGTCCAGCGTCGATCTCGATCCCCGCCGCCGCCGCGCCCTGTTCCGCGCCTGGCATCGTGGCATGCGGGAGATGGACATTCTGTTCGGGAAATTCGCGGACGCGAACCTGCCCACCTTCACCGAGGATGAACTGACCGAATTCGAGAGCCTCATGGAGGAACTGGACCGCGACGTGCTCATGTGGCTGACTGGCGAGGCGCCGACGCCTCCCCATCGCCAGACGCCTTTCTTCGCGAAGCTGAAGGCGTTCCATACCCACTCCGGCCCTATCAACGTCTGAGCTTATGTCGGATTTCAAACGCGCCGCAGATCTGATCGCCAAGGGCGGCAGCCTTACCCTTTCCTCCGTTCCCGATGGTTTCGACGCCGTGGTCGGCGCCGACCTCGCGCGCCTGCTCGCGCGCGCCTCCGAGGACCGCGCCGTGGCGCTGGTGCATGTGGCGCGCGACGGGCGACGCTCGCGCGCCTTCATGGAGATGCTGGCCTTTGTGGCGCCGGAGATCGAGGCGCTGGAACTCCCGGCTTGGGATTGCCAACCCTATGATCGCGTCTCGCCCAATGGTTCGGTCGCCGCGCGCCGCATGACGGTGCTCTCGCGTCTCGCCCGCGCGCGCTCCTCCACCGATCGGCCGCGTATTCTGTGCGTCACGGTCAATGGCCTCGCCCAGCGCGTCGCCCCGCGCAAATGGATGGCGAGCGAGAGCTTCTCCGCCGCGCCCGGCAATGCTGTGCACATGGACGATCTTGTGCGCTGGCTCGAAACCAATGGTTTCCTGCGCTCATCCACCGTGCGCGAAACCGGCGAATACGCCCAGCTTGGCGGCATTCTCGATCTTTATCCGCCGGGCCTGCCGCAGCCGATCCGTCTCGACTTTTTCGGCGATACGCTGGAGTCGATCCGCTCTTTCGATCCCGAAAGCCAACGCACCATAGCCCAGCTTCGCGGGCTCGATCTCGTGCCCATGTCGGAGGTGACGCTCACCACTGAAACCATGCGTCGCTTCCGACAGAACTATATCGCCGAATTCGGCGCCCAGACGCGCGGCGACGCTCTTTATGAAGCGATCAGCGAAGGGCGCCGCCATGCGGGCATGGAACATTGGCTGCCGCTCTTTTACGGCGAGCTTGATACCTTGTTCGACTATGTGGGCGATGCGCCTTTCATCCTCGACCCGCTCGTTGAAGACGCGATGGGCGAAAGGCTCGCGCAGATTCAGGACTATTATGATTCCCGTAAATCGCAGTTCGATCTCGACCCCTCGCGCGCATCCTACAAGCCGCTGAAGCCCGACGCTCTTTATCTTGGGTCGCAGGAATGGCGTGAGAAGCTTGACGCGACGGCGCTTGCACGTATCTCGCCCTTCGCGCCTGTGCAGGGCAAGGATATCGACTGCGGCGCAAGGCCTGGTCGCAGTTTCGCGCCCGAGCGCACAGATGAATCGCAGAACGTGTTCGAATCGGCGGTCGCCCATGTGCGCGCGCTGGAGGAAAGCGGCAAGCGCGTCATCATCGCAGGCTGGTCCGATGGCTCGCGTGAGCGTCTGTCCACGGTGCTCGGCGAGCATGGACTGAAGAAGCGCGAAAGCGTCAATACGCTCACCGATGCGTTGGGCTTGCCCAAGGGCGTCGCCGCGTTTGCAGTGGTTGGTCTCGAACAGGGATTCGAAACCCCGAGTTTCGCCATCGTCGGCGAGCAGGACATTCTGGGCGACAGGCTCATCCACCAGCGTCGCAAATCAAAACGCGCGCAGGATTTCCTCTTGGAGGCGGGTTCGCTCAGCGCGGGCGATCTTGTCGTGCATGTGGATCACGGCATTGGCCGCTTTGTCGGTCTCAAGACCATCGAGGCGGCGGGCGCGCCGCATGATTGTCTTGAGCTGCATTACGCCGGCGGCGACAAGCTTTTCCTGCCCGTTGAAAATCTCGAACTGCTTTCGCGCTATGGTTCGGAAGACACCGAGGCGCAACTTGACAAGTTAGGCGGCGCAGGCTGGCAGAGCCGCCGCGCCAAGATGAAGAAACGCATCCTTGAAATGGCCCATGGGCTCATCAAGGTTGCGGCTGAACGCATGTTGCGCGAGGCGCCGCGCCTCACGCCGCCCGATCATCTCTATGAAGAATTTTGCGCGCGGTTTCCCTATGATGAAACCGAGGATCAGCAGAACGCCATCGACGCCACGCTCGATGACTTGGCCTCTGGTCGCCCAATGGATCGACTGGTTTGCGGCGATGTGGGCTTCGGCAAGACCGAGGTCGCTCTGCGCGCGGCCTTTGTCGCAGCCATCAGCGGCAAGCAGGTGGCCGTGGTCGTTCCCACCACTTTGCTCGCACGCCAGCACTATCGCAATTTCTGCCAGCGCTTCCAGGGCCTGCCCATCAAGATCGCGCAGATGTCGCGCATGGTCAGCGCGGCCGATATGAAAGCCGCGCGCGATGGCCTCGCCTCTGGCGATGTCGATATCGTGATCGGCACCCATGCGGTGCTGGGCAAGGGCGTCGAGTTCCGCGACCTGTCGCTGGTGGTTATCGACGAAGAACAGCATTTCGGCGTGGCGCATAAGGAGAAGCTGAAGGCGATGCGCGCTGAAGTGCATATGCTCACGCTTTCGGCGACGCCCATTCCGCGCACCATGCAGCTCGCCATGACTGGCGTGCGCGAACTCTCCATCATCGCCACTGCGCCGGTTGATCGCCTATCGGTGCGCACCTTCGTCACGCCCTTCGATGAGCTGATCGTACGCGAGGCTTTGCTGCGTGAGCGCTATCGCGGCGGTCAGGCTTTCTATGTCTGTCCGCGCATCGAGGACCTCGAGGAGGCTTCGGCCTTCCTGCGCACCTCCGTGCCGGAAGCGACGTTCATCGTGGCCCACGGGCAGATGTCGGCGACAGAGCTCGAGGAGAAGATGTCAGCCTTTTATGAGGGCAAATATGACATTCTCGTTTCGACTTCGATCGTTGAATCCGGTCTTGATATTCCGACGGCCAACACCTTGATTGTGCATCGGGCGGATATGTTCGGCCTCGCCGCCCTCTATCAATTGCGCGGGCGCGTTGGCCGTTCGAAGACGCGCGCCTATGCGCTCTTCACCGTGCCCGCCAACCGCACCATCACGCCGCAGGCGGAGAAGCGGTTGAAGGTTCTTGCTTCGCTTGAAAGTCTTGGCGCAGGCTTCCAGCTCGCCAGCCACGATCTTGATATTCGCGGCGCCGGCAATCTGCTTGGCGACGAGCAGTCGGGCCATATCCGCGAAGTCGGTTATGAGCTTTACCAGCAGATGCTGCAGGACGCGATCGAGGCGCTGAAGGCTGGCGTCGAAGCGCCGACGGAAGAGGCGTGGTCGCCGACGATCACCACGGGAACCCCGGTCACGATCCCCGAGGATTATGTGCCGGATCTGCAATTGCGGATGCAGCTTTATCGTCGTCTGTCGTCGCTGAAGAGCGAAGAGGAGATCGAGTCGTTCGCAGGTGAGATGATCGACCGTTTCGGTTCCTTGCCGCCCGAGGTCGAGCAACTTATGAAGCTCGTCTCCCTCAAGATGCTCTGCGTGCGTGCGCATGTGGAGAAGGTCGAGGCGGGGCCGAAGGGCGTCGTCGTCGCTTTCCGCGACAATTCCTTCGCCAATCCGGCGGGCCTCGTGCGCTTCGTGGCTCAGCAGGGTTCGGAGGCCAAGGTGCGTCCTGATATGCGCGTGGTCTTCGTTCGCGATTTCGATACGCCCGGCGAGCGGCTCGAAGGCGCGCGCCAGATCATGCGCAAGCTTGTGGCGATCGCAGAGAAGAAGGCGGCTTGAGAGCCGCCCTCAGGCTTGCATGGGCTCGGCCGCAGCCTTGCGTATGGCGTCCGCCAACATCTCTGGCGGCTGTGCGCCGGAAACGCCGAAGCGGCCATCGAGGATGAAGAAGGGCACGCCGGAAACGCCCATGCGCACGGCGCTTGCGATTTCGTTCTGCACAGCCACTGCGTCCTGATTGGTTTCAAGCGCACCGCGGATCGCTTTCTCGTCGAGCCCGTGCTCGCCTGCGAGCTTGGCCAATAGATCGCGATCGCCAATGTCGGCGCCTTCAACGAAATATAGATTGAAAAGTTTATCGACGAGCGCGCTCTGGGCGCCATGAGCCTGCGCCCAGCGGATTACGCGATGGGCGTCGAGCGTATTGGGGGAGCGCTCGATCTTGTCGAAGGCGAAGGAGATGCCTGCTTCCGCGCCAATGCTTTCCAGGCGCTCATGAATGGTTGCGATTTTTTCTGGACCGAATTTCTTCGCCATATACTCGCGCCGCGATATGCCGCCTTGCGGAATGGTCGGGTCGAGCTGGAAGGGGCGCCAGTTCACCTCGATATCGAGTTCAGGAACAAGCTTCAACGCGGCGTCAAGCTTACGCTTGCCGACGAAGCACCAGGGGCAGACGACATCAGATACCACGTCGATCGTCACGCTGCGGCGCATTTGGTCAGTCATCGTTTGTCCTTGCTTCAGTCAGGGCGCTGCGCGCCACCAGGCATCCAGCGTGAAGCCGAACAGGTGGGGCGCATAGCGCGGCGGATGCGCGGGGTGAGCGAGCTTTGTCGAGTAAGCGAACCATTGTTCGGATGCGTGAAACAATGGCACGACATAGAAGCCCGACAGCAGCGCCCGGTCATAGGCGCGCACGGTGGCGGTGAAGTCTTCATGGGAACGCGCGGCGAGCATGTCGGCGATCAGCCCGTCAATCGCAGGCGAACGTGCGCCGGCGAGATTGAACGATGCTTCCTGATCGGCGCTCGCCGAGCCCCAGCGCGAGCGCTGTTCATTGCCCGGCGAAGCCGAGGCCACCCATGTTCCGATCATCATGTCGAAATCGAATTTCTGACGGCGACGCTGGTATTGAACTTCATCGACGAGACGCACACGCGCTTCCACGCCGATGCGCGCCAGCGAGCTCGCGAAATTCATCGCCAGCCGCTCCTGACTGCGGTCGCCGACCATGATCTCGAAGCTGAAAGGCGCGCCGGTTGATTTGTTACGCAGCGCGCCGTCGCGCACCGCATAGCCTGCTTGCGAAAGCAACGCGAGCGCCTTGCGGGCGGTCTCGCGGTCGCGTCCCGAGCCGTCATGCACGGGCGGCGCCCATGCGCCTTCGAGAATGTCGGGGCGAACCGCGCCTGGCCAGCGCGCGAGCAATTCACGTTCGCGCGCACTGGCGGGGCGGTTGATGGAGCTGAGCTCGGAATCGTCGAAGAAGCTCTTGGTGCGCGTATAAAGGCCGCCGAACAGGTTGGCGTTCACCCATTCGAAGTCGAACATATAGCCAAGCGCCTCGCGCACCCGCACGTCCCTGAAGAAGGCGCGGCGCGTGTTGAAGGCGAAGCCCTGCAGGCCCTTTGGCAGACCAAGCGCGCCACGCTCTATCTTCATGCGCCCATCGCGGATGGCGGGGAAGTCATACCCGTTGCGCCAGCGCGAGGGATTGGTCTCGTCGCGATAATCGACGAGCCCCGCCTTGAAGGCTTCATAAAGCGCGGTCGCGTCGCGGAAATATTCGATGCGGATCTCGTCGAAATTATACAGCCCCTTGCTGGTGGGCAGATCCTTCGCCCAATAGTCAGGGTTACGCTTGAGCGTCAGGCTCTGGCCGGGCTCCATGGCGGTGATGACGTAGGGGCCGGAGCCAACAGGGATGGTGAGGCTCGTTTCGCTGAACCGATCCACATCCGTATGCTTTTTCGACAGCACCGGCATGAGGGCGAGGATGAGCGGCAGTTCGAGATCGCCCCCGCCAGCGAGGTCATAACGCACCGTCTCGTCGTCCGGCGTCTCCAGCGAGCGCACGAGGGAGAAGGCCGAGCGGTATTGCGGGCGTCCTTTTGTTTTCAGCAGCTCGAAGGTGAAGCGTACGTCTTGCGCTGTAATGGGCGTCCCGTCGGAAAACCGTGCGCGAGGGTCAAGTCTGAAGGTCACATGCGAGCGATCTTCATTGGTCTCGATTGTTTGGGCGATTTGACCATAGAGCGCAAAGGGCTCGTCGAGATTGCGCGCCATAAGCGACTGGAAAATATTACCGTTCAATCCTTGTGCGGTGGAGCCTGCCTTGAGGTTGAATGGATTGAGGCTGTCGAAAGCGCCCTGGGCCCCGATCACCAACCGCCCGCCCTTTGGCGCTTCGGGATTAGCGTAAGGCAGGTGCGTGAAGTCGCGGGGCAGGGCAGGGGCGCCATGCATGGCGATTCCATGCGCGGGCTCGCCAGCCGACGCGGGGCCGGACGGCAGGGCTAGAAGCGCCAGAAGCGCCAGAATCGCTCCTGCTAAGAGGCGAATCGCTCGTTGTGTCATGGCTTCAGACTAAAGAAATGCGGATGCGGCGTCATCGTGGCGTCACAGGGCGGCAAATTGGGTGATTTGAGCGTGAGAAGCGCTGGCGGAATCTCCGCGAAGCAGATAAGACGGCGGTCAACATATCGCCTCATTGAAGGGTGAAGAGCGGATCCAACCACGCCGGGTTTGATGGGTTCGGGGCCAGATTGAGCTTTCCGTAACGTCAGGTCTGGATCAGCCCTTCGTCGCTGGTCGCTGGAATCGTACTGAAAGGAACACGCATGCCCGTTTCCATCAAGCGCATCGGCGCTGCCCTGCTGGCGACCAGCGTTCTGGTGGCGGCTCATGAAGCGGCGGCTCAGGCGCCCAAGCCTGCTCAGCC
>CANGOK010000154.1 GCA_947455285.1 Beijerinckiaceae bacterium
CGCGCTGCCGTTGAACCACTCTGCGCGATGTTTGGCTTTGATGCTGTGGTTTCAGGCGGCTCTGTGCGTTTTGCGAACAGGGCCGGGAGGGATGCGTTTCATCTTTGGGAAGATGATCTTGTCCCTGACAGCGACGGCGCGCTGTTTCACCTGACCCGGGCGCAGGAAAGCGATCTTCCGAACGAGCTCTCGATCACATTCACCGACAGCGCGCGCGATTACAGGCAGACAAGCGTGCTTTCGCGGCGGCTCGAAGGATGGTCGAAGCGCCAGAGCCAGGCGGAGCTTGCTGTTGTGATGGAGCGCGCAGAGGCGCGGCGTCGGGCGGATTTCTGGTTGCAAGATCTTTGGTCTGCGCGCGAGACAGCGACTTTCCGCCTGCGCCCGGGGTTGATCGCCCTTGAGGTCGGGGACGCCGTGACGCTTGTGGTTGACGGCTCGCGCCGGCTTTATCGAATTATGCGCATAACGGATGGCGCGGATCGTTTGATTGAGGCGCGCGCTTTCAATCCGGCCGTATTTGAAGCGCCGCCCGCTTTCGCTCCCGCGACCACCGTCGCGAGCCCCATTTTGGCGGGCCCGCCCCATCCGGTCGTCCTTGATCTCGCCTATGCGAAGGATGGGTCCTCCACGCTTCAGCATTTGGCGGTTTTTGCAGATCCCTGGCCAGGCGCCTTGGCATTGTGGCGAGGCGTCGGCGGCAGTTTCACTTTAGAGCGCACAATCACCAGTTGCGCCATTATCGGCGAGACGCTCAGCAGTTTTGGCCCCGGTCCTGTCGCGCGCATCGATCGTGGGTCGACACTTTTTGTGAAAGTTCGAGGGGGCGCGCTGAGTTCTGTGACTGAGCGGCAGATGCTTGCGGGCGCAAATATTGCGGCGTTGCGCGGCGCCGATGGCGCCTGGGAGATCTTTGCATTTGCCAGAGCTGATCTCGTTGGTGATGGCGTTTATCGCCTGTCATCCTTTCTGCGCGGTCTTGGCGGCGAGACGCATTTGGCCAAGAGAACTGTTGGCGATGGCGCCGAGTTTGTTCTCCTTGACGCCGCAGTTGCGCCGCTGGTCGCGGGGCTGTCGCGCTTGGGTTCGCAAAATGTCTGGAGGATTGGGCCTGCTGATCGCGACCATGCGGACGCAGCCTATGTTGAGTTTCAGTCCGTGGCTACTGCGAAGGCCCTGACGCCTTATGCGCCTGCGCGCGTGTCCGCACGCCGTGGGGCCGACGGAGTCACCTTCTCTATCGTGCGGCGAGGGCGACGGGATGCCGATGGCTGGGACCTGATCGAAATTCCTCTGGGTGAAGACAATGAGGCTTATGACCTCGATTTGCTTCGTGGGGGCGCGGTTGTCCGCAGCCTGACATCTACGCAGGCGACGATCGTTTATCCTGTCGCCTTTGAGGTTACGGATTTCGGCGGTCCGCAGAACGTCTTTGACATACGCGCTTATCAGAAGAGCGCTGCGGTGGGACGCGGGTTCGCGCTTGCCGCGCAAGTATTGGTCTAACTTTTCAAGGAAATGATTCATGACTGACACCGCAAGGCTAGCATTGCCACTGATGGACGCCGCTCAGTCGCAGAAGCATGTCACGCATAATGAAGCCCTCGTACGGCTGGATGCGCTGACCCATCTTAGCGTCGCTACGAGGCTGAATGCGCCGGGGCCCAGTCTGACGGAGGGGGCGCGCTATCTTGTCGCAAAGGCTGCGACAGGCGCCTTCATCGGGCATGTTGACGACATCGCTTTGGTTCAGGATGGGGCATGGGTTTTCATAAAGCCTCGCACGGGTTGGCGTGTCTTCGTGGAGGATGAGTTTTCGCTGCTCGCTCATGACGGTTCAGGCTGGCGCGAGATTGCTTCTGGCAAGCCATTTCCGGATCAGTTTGCAAAGCTTGGCGTGGGAACCGCATCTGATGCTGGCAATCCCTTGTCTGTGAAGCTGAACAACGCCCTCTTCGCGTCGTTGAATGTCGCTGATGGTGGCACTGGTGATTTGCGTTTTAAACTCAACAAGGAAACTAGCGGCAAAATCGTGTCGCAGCTTTATCAATCAAACTGGTCCGGCCGCGCCGAAACAGGGCTTATGGGCGACGATTTCTACAGGATCAAGGTTTCCGCCGATGGCGCAGCCTGGGTCACGGCGCTGACCATAGACTCATCCACGGGCAATACTGGCATTGGCGTGAGCGCGCCATCTTACAAGTTGGATGTGGCCGGCAATATCGCTGTCAATGGCAAACAGGCGGTCAACGGACCAGCGTTTTCCGCTTATGTTTCCGCCGCGCAAACTCTGGCCGCGGGCGCATTCACCAGGGTTCTGTTCAAGGCAAAGGAATTCGACACCGCCAATTGTTTCGACAGCGCCGTCAACAGCAGGTTCAAGCCGAATGTAGCTGGCTATTACCACGTCAATGCGGGCTTGAAACAGGCTTCGCCATCGGGAGGGCAGTGGGCGGTTGTTCTTTACAAAAATGGAGTCGCGTTCAAGGCGGGAACTGACCTAGCCTTTGCGGGCGCTGGTAATGTGCAGGGTCTGCTTTCTGCATTCGTTTATCTAAATGGTTCGACAGATTACATCGAGCTTTTCGCTTTCAGCGACGTGGGCGCCGCAGTCGCCGCAGGTCTGACTGGCTCTTTTTTTCAGGCCGTGATGGCGCGCGGCGCTTAATTCGTAAAAACATAGGGAGTTTTTGATGCGTCAAAATTTCGACGAGTGCCTTGCGCTGACTCTTCGTGCGGAGGGCGGCTTTTCTGATCATGCGGATGATCCGGGCGGGGCTACGAATATGGGCATCACTCGCGCCACGCTTTCGGGGGTGCGCGGCCATGCCGTTTCAAAAGCTGATGTTCGGGCGCTGTCCCGCGAAGAAGCGGTGGAGATCTATCGCAACATTTATTGGTCGCAGGTGCGCGGCGATGAATTGCCCATGGGCGTTGACGCGGTGGTTTTCGACCAAGCAGTCAATTCCGGCGCCAAATCGGCTGTGCGCGCCTTGCAGGGCGTTCTCGGCTTCAAGCAGGACGGCGTCATGACGCGGGGTTGCGTACGGTCTGCGCAAGCCGCCGATCATGCCGCATTGGTGCGCGACCTGTGCGCCGCCCGCATGAACTTTCTGCGACGCCTCAGCACATGGCTCGTCTTCCGTCGCGGCTGGACCGCGCGGATGGAGACTCTGGAACAGGCGGCGCTCGCAATGTGCGCCGCTTCCCGCGCTACGGCGCAAATTTGAGGTGGTGACATGACGGATGCGATGAATGCGGTTGATGCGAAGCCCTTCTGGGCCTCGCAGACCATCTGGTCGGCCATCGCCGTGGTGGGTTCTTCTGCCACCGGCGCATGGCTTGCGTGGAAGGCCTCGGATATGGCGGCCTTCGGGGCGGCGCTGACCGCGCTTGTGGGCGGCCTGAACGCCATCGTGGGACGGTTGCGCGCCACTCAGCCGATCGCATGATGGTGCGATTGCAGGTTTGGGGGGCGATGTTCGCCCTCCTTCTCGCTTGCTTTGTCGGCGGAGGGTTTTGGTTCTCCCATGAATTGACC
The DNA here is from genome assembly GCA_947455285.1 of Beijerinckiaceae bacterium. GTDB lineage: Bacteria > Pseudomonadota > Alphaproteobacteria > Rhizobiales > Beijerinckiaceae > Terripilifer. The sequence continues at coordinate 3,542 of CANGOK010000154.1, forward strand.
CGCGCCTATCAGCAAGGTGTGGCGTCTGGGCGCGCGGAGCTCGCCAGCGCCTTGCGGTCGGAGAACGATATGCGCAGGGCGGCCGCTGAGGCGGCTTTGGCGCAAACCAACGCGCAAATCGCCGATCTTGAACGGGAGCGCGATCTCTTTCAGGAGCAGTATAATGAAGTTCTTGCGAAGGCGATTCGCGACGCTGACGGCCGCAGGCTGTGCCTTGGTCCAAGCCTCGTGCGCGCCCTTGACGCCGTTGGTCGTGGCGCAGGTTCCGGCAGCGCGCGCCCCTGATGCGCTGACGCGTTCCTGCGAAAGTGCGCAGGCTCTCCCCAGGGGGAGCCTATCTGCCGGGGAAGTGGCGCGTTTTTGGGGCCGTGACCGGATCAGTCTCGCTGAATGCGGGGCGCGCCATGACGCTCTGGCGTCGCATGTGCGGGCGCAGGAGAAAGCTCTTGGGGGTGTCGTTCATCCCCCATTCAGTTTTGGGGAGAGAGGTTCGGATCTATGAATTTTCGCCTGCTATTTCCTGCCTTCGCTGTATTCCTGACATTCGGCGCCGCCCTTGGCGCTGAAGCGGTCAAGCCTGCGGCGGCGCTCTGCTTGAACCCTGCGGAGACTCGCGAGGCGCTCAGTCAGCACAAGTTCACAGATCCTGCGGCCGCCTTGCGCTCTGCTGCGGCGGTGGCCCATGCTGATCCTCTGCGTAGCCGGTTGTGCCGCCTCAAGGAAGATTATGTTTATGAGGTCACGCTTCTGCGTCGCGATGGGAAGGTGATGCGGGTCTTCATCAAGGCTGAAGACGGTTCCCTTGTGGACGCGCGCTCCAATCTTTGACTTCGGTGATGGGAGGCTTCGGTGCGCCTGCTGGTGGTGGAGGACGACAAGGACCTGAACCGGCAACTCGTCACGGCGCTGGAACAGGCGGGTTACGCCGTCGACCGGGCTTATGATGGCGAAGAAGGCCAATTCCTTGGCGATACAGAGCCCTATGATGCGGTCGTGCTGGATGTCGGCCTGCCCCGCCGCGATGGGGTGACGGTTCTCGAGCAATGGCGCGCAGCTGGGCGCAAGATGCCTGTGCTGATCCTTACCGCCCGCGATCGCTGGAGCGATAAGGTGCAGGGCTTTGACGCCGGCGCTGACGATTATGTGACGAAGCCCTTCCATATGGAGGAGGTGCTCGCGCGCATTCGCGCCCTGTTGCGCCGGGCGGCCGGGCACGCAACAAGCGATCTCGTCTGCGGTTCGGTTCGACTTGATACGAAGGCCGGGCGTGTGGTGGTCGATGGGGCGCCGGTCAAGCTCACCTCCCACGAATATCGGCTGCTCGCTTATATGATGCATCACACTGGCCGCGTGATCTCGCGCACCGAGCTTGTGGAGCATCTCTATGATCAGGACTTTGATCGTGACTCCAATACGATTGAGGTCTTCGTCGGGCGCCTTCGCAAGAAGCTTGGCGTCGATATGATCCAGACCGTGCGCGGCCTCGGCTATTTGTTGGAGCCGCCGGCACCCGGCGCTTCGGGCTGATGTTTGCGGGCCTGCGAGGCGCCAAGTCGGGCGGCGGCACGCGCTCAATTGCGCGGCGTCTGTTCGTTTCCGCGATTTTATGGAGCGTGGCGCTGCTGCTGGTGGCGGGCGTCATCATCTCTGACATTTACAGGCGCACGACCGAACAGGCCTTTGATCAGCGACTTGGCGTCTATCTGCGCGCCATTGTCGCCGATGTCGCTACGCCCGGCGATGATCAAAGGTTGGAGCCCGGCCAGTTGGGCGAACCGCAATTCGAGCTGACCTTGTCGGGCTGGTATTGGGAAGTGACCCGGCTTGATGTCGAAAAGCCAGAGTTTCGCGCCTCCCGTTCGCTTTTCGCCATGCAATTGCCAAGGCTGTCGAGCCTTGGGGTGCAGGCGGGGCTCGGCGGCTCGCGCAGCGGCTACGCCATCGGGCCGGAGGGGCGGCGCATCCGGATCGTGGAGCGCGAAATTGATATTGGCGATTCCGGCATCTATCTCGTGCAGGTCGCGGCGACGACCGAAGAGGTGGAGGCGCAAATTTGGCGTTTTTATATCGCCCTTGCCGTGACCTTCGGGGTTCTGGCGGTCGCGCTGGCTGGCGCGGCGGCCATGCAGGTGCGCTTTGGCCTGCGCCCGCTTCGCGCCTTGCAGGAAGAAGTTTCCGCGATCCGCCAAGGGGAGCGTGACAAGATTGAGGGGCGCTTTTCGGAGGATCTGGCTCCTTTGGCGGGCGAACTGAACCTGCTCATCGATTCCAATCGTGAAATTCTTGAGCGCGCCCGCACGCAGGTGGGCAATCTCGCCCATGGTCTGAAAACGCCCCTCAGCGTGCTTCTCAACGATGCCCGGACGGAGGCTACGCCGTTAGCTGAAAAGGTTGAGGAGCAGGCGCGGATCATGAGCGATCAGGTGACCTGGTACCTCGACCGCGCCCGCGCCGCCGCCCGCACTAATGTGATAGGGGCGGTTACGGAGGTTGAACCCGCGGTCGCGGCCCTCGTGCGGACCTTCCAGAAGATTTACGCGGGGCGTGGCTTGGCCTTCACGGCGCAGGTCGAGGCGGGGCTGAAATTTCGCGGGGAACGACAGGATTTCGAGGAGATGATCGGAAACCTGCTCGACAATGCCGGAAAATGGGCCTCCAGCCGTGTGGAAATCAGCGCTTTTCCGTTGGCGGAGGCTGAAGCGGGGCGGCCTACGTTCGAAACGGTCATCGAGGATGACGGGCCCGGCTTGCCTCATGACGAGAGGGCGCGGGCGCTGGCCCGGGGCCTCAGGCTTGACGAAACGAAACCCGGTTCTGGCCTTGGCCTCTCTATTGTGAGCGATCTCGTAGCCCTGCATGGGGGCGAGGTGAAGCTTGAGGATAGCCCGCTCGGGGGCTTAAGGGTGCGGCTGAGGTTGCCGATGATGTGAGGCTTGGCGCCTCTTCTGACGATTCGCCTTTCCCTCGGCCCCCTACACGGGCTAAACAGCCCTGATGATCTGGGTCGTTTTCGCCGCCATGACTGGCGCCGCCGTGCTGGCTTTTCTCTGGCCTCTGTCCAGAAAGCCGCGCGGTGAGGCGCGTCTGGCGATTGAGACAAATCTCTACAGGGCCGAACTCGCCGATATCGAAAGGGATGTCGAGCGTGGCCTGATGACGGCTGCGGATGGAGAAGAGGCCAAGACCGAAGCTGCGCGGCGCCTGTTGGCGAGTACGGCTGCGCAGGCCGAGCCTTCATCGCGGGGAAGCGTGCAGGCGGCTTCCCTGCTGGTCGTACTGGTCGTGCCCGCGCTGACCCTCGTCCTTTATGCGCGCCTTGGCGCTCCCGATTATGTGGACATGCCTCTTGAGGCGCGGCTTCAGGCGCAGCCGACAAATATGGACATGGCGGCGGCGCTCGCCCGGGTCGAAGCGCATCTTGCGCAGGAGCCCGACGACGCCCGAGGTTGGGAGATTTTGGCGCAGGTCTATACGCGCCTTGAGCGTGCCGATGGCGCCGCTCGGGCCTATCGCAATCTGATCCGTCTGGAGGGCGCTTCGCCGGACCTTCTGATGGCGCTTGGTCAGAGCCTCATTTTCTCCAATCAGGGCAGAGTTGATGAGGAAGCGCAGGCCGCTTTCGAAAAGGCGCTGCTCATCGAACCGGCGCGTCTTGAGCCGCGCTTCTATCTCGCGCTCGCAGCCGAGCAGAAAGGCGACAAGGCGGCCGCGCTCGAAGGCTTTACGAAATTGCTGGCGGATGCCCCTGAGGCTCCTTTCGCGGATCTGGTGCGGGACCGGATTGCGCGGCTTGGCGGCGAAGCGGCGCCTTCGCAAGGCGCGGCCATAGCGGCCATGCCGCCCGCCGAGCGCGATGCGACGATCCGCGCCATGGTCGAGGGACTTGCAGCGCGCCTCGAGGCCAATGGCGGCGGTCTTGAGGAATGGTCGCGCCTGGTGCGCGCCTATTCGGTTTTGAACGAAACTGAAAAGGCGCGCGCTGCGCTTTTGCAGGCGCGCAAGGCGCTGGGCGCTGACGCCGCCGCCACGCTTGACGCGCTGGCGAGCGAACTTGGGCTGGGAGGCTGAGCCAATGACCCGCAAGGGCCGCAGATTGACCCTCATTGCATCCATGCTCGTTGTGCTTGGCGTAGCGGCGGGCCTCGTGCTTTTCGCCATGCGTGATTCCATCGTCTTCTTTTACGGTCCCACCGAACTCGCCACGAAGGCCGTGAGCCCCGGAACGCGCCTGCGCATCGGCGGGCTCGTGAAGGACGGGTCGGTGCAGCGTGGCGAAAACAAGTCCATGCCATTCGTAATCACTGATTCCAACAAGGATGTCCGCGTGGCCTATACGGGGCAGGTTCCCGAC
>CANGOK010000155.1 GCA_947455285.1 Beijerinckiaceae bacterium
CGCGGCGATGACAGGCAGGGCGATGAAATGGCCGCAACTAAAGCGGCACGCCCTTGGCCTCCGCATAGGCGCGCAGCTCTTCGCGGAAAGAGGCCGCGCCATCATTACGCGCAAGCATCTCTTCCATGAGCGCGCGCAGCTCTCCCTCATGAATAGCAAGCACCATCGCCTTCACAGGTCCGATGGAAGACGGGGTCATCGAAAGGCCGCGATAGCCGACGCCGATGAGCGCCATGGCCTCAAGCGGATGGCCGCCGATCTCACCGCAGAGCGTCACCGGCGTATTGGTGACGGCAGCCTTGTCGGTGATGGTCTTGAAAGCCCGAAGCACCGGCGCCGACAAAGTGTCGAAACGTGTCGATACCCGTTTGTTGTCGCGGTCGGCGGCGAAGAGATATTGCACAAGATCGTTAGAGCCGACGGAGATAAAGTCCACGCGCGCCAGTATCTCGTCGAGTTGCCAGAGGATCGAAGGCACTTCGATCATCACGCCGAGTTTCAACGCAGACGGCAACTCGTAAGAGTGGCGCGTGAGATGGTCGATCTCTCGCTGCACCAGATCCTTCGCCGCATCGAATTCTGCGGCATGGGCGACCATCGGGAACATGATGCGCAGCTCACGGCCCGCGCCCGCGCGCAACATGGCGCGCAATTGCGAACGCAGAAGGCCGGGGCGATCAAGACCGATGCGGATCGCCCGCCAGCCAAGCGCCGGGTTTTCTTCCTCGAAGGTCTGCATATACGGCAGGATCTTGTCGCCGCCGATGTCGAGCGTGCGGAAGGTGACGGAACGCTCGCCCGCCGCATCCATCACCGCACGATAAAGCGCAAGCTGCGCGTTGAGGCGCGGGAATTGCGATGCGACCATGAACTGGAGTTCGGTGCGGAAGAGACCGATCGAAGCCGCGCCCGCCTCCTCCACATGAGGAAGATCGACCAGCAAGCCCGCGTTCATGTGCAGGTCGATCTTTACGCCATCAAGCGTGACGGAAGGGGCTTCACGCAACTTGCGGTATTGCTCCTGCCTGCGGGCGCGCAAGCGAGCCTTCTCGCCATAGGCGGCTTCGACGTCAGGCGAGGGACGAAGCTGCACTTCGCCGCTTGATCCATCGATGATGATGGCGTCGCCCTGCTCCACGAGATCGGTGACATTGGCGATCTCGCCGACGGCGGGAATGCCGAGCGCGCGCGCCACGATGGCGACGTGGCTCGAAGGACCGCCCTCTTCCAGCACGAGGCCGCGCAGCTTCTTGCGATCGTAATCAAGCAACGCCGCAGGGCCCATGGTGCGCGCGACGAGAATGGCGTTGTCGGGCAGGTCCTCATTCGCCGTGACGAAAGGCTGGCCGGTGAGCTGATGCAGCAGGCGGTTCGCGAGATCGTCGAGATCATGCAGACGCTCGCGCATATAGGGATCAGTGCGGCGCTGCAGCTTGGCGCGCGCATCGTTCTGCACGCGCTCAACCGCCGCTTCCGCCGTGAGACCGGTCATAACCGCCTCGCGCAGTCGCCGCAGCCAGCCCTGATCATGAGCAAACATGCGGAAGGTCTCAAGCACTTCGCGATGCTCGCCCGGACCAGCCTGATCGCCCCGATCAATCAGTCGGTCGATGCTGTCGCGCACGGCGCTGATGGCGTCGGCGAGACGACCTTCTTCCTTCTTGAGATCTTCGGCGACGATATGCTTCACGACGACGCGCGGCTCATGCAGGATCACATGGCCAAGCCCGACGCCTTCGGCGATGGCCGCGCCCTTGAGGGCGATGGGGCGACGCAGCGCGATGTCCGAACCCGGCCGCACGATAGATTGCAGATCGCCAGAGGCGATCATCTCGGCAATCAGCATTGCGGTCGTCTGGAGGACTTCGACTTCCTCCTCGGAATAGGTGCGGCGGGCGCGGTTCTGCACCACGAGAACGCCCAGCGTATTGCCGCCGCGCAGGATCGGCACGCCGAGGAAGGAATGGTAGATCTCTTCGCCCGTCTCCGGCTTGTAGGAGAAGGCCGGATGGGACTGAGCATCAGCGAGAGCCAGCGGCTCGGCGCTCTCGGCGATGAGGCCGACGAGGCCTTCGCCCGCGCGCATGGTCGTCAGATGGACCGCCTCGCGGTTGAGGCCTTCGGTGGCGAAGAGTTCGAGCCTGCCATCAGAGCGAAGCACATAGACCGAGCACACTTCGGCGACCATGTTGGACGCGATGTGCACGACGATCTTGTCCAGGCGCGCCTGTGGGCTGACCGGCTCCGCCATGACTTCGCGGAGTCGGCGCAGCAACAGCCGTGGTCCGGCGAGTGCGCCACGCAATGGCATCAGTCCCTCTCAGCGCCGCAGATGATGGGCGTTTGCGACGCGGCCGCCTCAATTGGATGGGACGCTTTCGCGCCGCCACCCCCATGAGAGCCGTATAGGCAAGGGCCGACCGCCCGGCAAGCGTGACGGGAGCCTTACCGGCCAATGGCGAGAAGAATCCTGGCGAGCGGCAATTGCGCCCCGCCCGCCGCCCCTTTGCGCCTCAGCGCACGGCGACCACGGCGGTCCCCACGGACACGCGGTCGAAAAGGTCGATAACATCTTCATTATACATGCGAATACAGCCGAACGAGGCGGCAGAGCCGATCGAGGCGCGCATGGAGTTGGTCGTCCCATGGATGGCGATCTCGTCGCGATCGAGGGTCAGGGCCCGCGCCCCCATAGGATTGCCGGGCGACCCGCCCCGGATCAAATTGGGCAAACGGGGATTGGCCTGCTTGACCATGGCTGGGGGCATCCAGTCGGGTTGGACGTGTTTGCCATTGATTCGGGCCCAGCCCGACCATGCCTTGCCCGCCTTGCCAACGGCGATCGGGTAGGAAAGCGCCATGCCGTCCCCCTGCAGCAGGAACAGCCTGCGCTGGCTTTGGCTGATGACAAGCGTGCCTGCGGGCAGGCGCGCCTCGGCGAAGGGCGCCGGCATGATCGAGGGTCGGGCCTGCGCGACGCTTGGCGCCGCAGCGGAAAGGCAAAGGGCGGCCCCGACCATGGCGGGGGAGAGCGACAGAAGACGACGAGGTTTGCGAACTGGCGTCATGGCGGAAATCCCGGTTGGCTTGACGGGAAATCAATGGTCAAGCCAGACACCGGTTCCGGCGGACGCAGCCGTCCGCCCGCAAGCATGAGGTGGTCGACGCAGACCCGATCAGAAGTGGCGCCCCCTTCTCCCATAGGAGAACAGAGCCGCCTCAAGACCCGTTGAGAGCCGCGCCCCATGATGGTACAAGGCGCGGCGCGGTTCCGTAGCTCAGCAGGATAGAGCAGCGGTTTCCTAAACCGAAGGTCACAGGTTCGACTCCTGTCGGGACCGCCAGAAGCGCTCAAGCGCGTAGGTTAAGCTGATATTGTGGATAAGCTATCGGCTTCGCTCCATCAGGTCATAGCCTGACGGCGTGTGTTAAACGAATTTTAAACGCTCTGAACGCAGCCGATTGCAGCATCTGCTAATTACCGGGATTGATGGTTCCTGCGAAAACATAAATCCCGGCGCTGTTTGCAACAAAGAACCTGTTATTGGTCCCCATAGCGACGTTGTACGCTGTTCCAGAAACACTGGTTGGATAGCTGCCGCTCAACGAAAGCGTTTGACCCGCTCCACTTCCACTACATGCAGCTCCGGCGGCGCAAAGATTCCAGCTTGAACTCCCATAGGTAGGCGCCTGGGCGATTTCGACCCAACCGCTCGGAACGTATTCGTACAGAGTGGGCTTTCCAGTTCCAGCGGGAATTTCCTGATAGAGGGTCCCGTAAGCTGGCGTTCCCGACGGGGCTGAAGAACCCTGATATACGGCGACAGCGCCGGGAGAACCGGTGGCTCCTGTCTTGCCGGTGGCGCCCGTTTGTCCTGTCTGGCCAGTCTGTCCTGTCTGTCCTGTCTGTCCTGCCTGGCCCGTAGCGCCTCTCGGCCCTGCCGGACCTGTCAGGCCGACAATCGCCGGCACAATGGTTGGTTCGAATGCGATCTGCTTTGGCAGCACGCTAAGGTCGTGCGCCAAGAAGATAGGCGGGTCATCCTCGCGATGCCTGCGGATGAGAGATTTGTTTTCGCCGAAATAAACCTTCAAGCCAGCCTTCAAGGCTCGGAAGCCTTGTTCGCCTGCGGTTCCCTCTGCGAACACAGATAAGCCCTGGGAGGGATTGACCATGTATTCCGAAGAGGCCGTATAAAAATTCAATGCCTGCGAATAGCGATGTCCTACGCTCAGTTTCAGGTCATCGATCGGGTAATAAGCCACATCGAGCTGATCGAAGAGCCGGTTCCTTTTCCCCGGAAGGCCGTAGGTGAGCTGTGTTGTATTTTGGACGCCGCCGGCCTCCAGCCCTGCCAGGGCCTCAAAGGAAAATTTGTTGAAGTAGAGCTCAGACGACAATCCCACCTTTGCGAAGGTCGGATTAAAAAGTTCCGTTGACGGCATGTTGATGTGCGAGACGCTTGCATAGGCTCCAATAGAAACGCTTGAGGGATCACGCCAGAAGGCATGCAAAGCGGTTCCGTAAAAAGCCGCCGACGCTGCAGAGCCTGCCACTGCATCGACAGACGCGCCCCACCTGTTTCCAAGTGGGAATGTGTATGATCCGGCGGCATAACCGCCATTGTTCGAAGAGGATCCTGTCCTTTGATTCAAGCCGCCGGCATCAGAAACATATGATCCTTCGACCTTCCAATTTGGCGATGCGACTGCAGGAGCGGATCCCGCAATTGACGACGAGCTTTCTGAACTCAATTGCGTGGTCCTTGACCCGCCTTCAGCAATGACCTTCTCTGTCGGCTCAGGCTTATTTTGATTTTGCTTGCTTTTATCGTGATCGCCTTGAGCATGACGAGCGCTCGCCAATTGCCGCCGCGCTTCAGCCAGCTCCTTCAGGATTTTTGCATTGTCCGATTTAATTTCCTGATTTTCACGCTTCAGGTTCAGAAATAGCTTATAGAGCTCATCGTTTGATGGGGTTTGATTAATTGATTGGGCGGCAGCGATAGAAATAGAAAGCGAACTTACGGAGGTCAGCGCAACAAGTTTTGACCACTTATTTCCTAGTCTCATCGCGCGCCCCAAGTACGAATCAATTGTCATTCGACAATCTAAATTAACGTAACGTCGGTCAAAAGCGCTTTGGCTCATCCACAAATACAACACACACTCCACCGTAACTAACTAATGACAGTACTGTGCTTAATTACAATTTTTGGTACTTATAAAGATACATTCCTTTCGGTTAGACTGCTAGTCCCGCATGTCGCCATGGCTCCGGGCGCTATAAAAGGAGCATGTGATTAAAAATGATAATTCACGCCGGCGCGAACAAAGCTGACCTTGTGCAGGATCTCATCTTCCGCCCAGGTGTTTTTAAATACGGTGGCCTTTCGCAAGTCCGCGTATAGATATTCAACGTTGCCTGAAAGGTGCTGCGAAAAGGCGTATTCCATGCCTCCGCCAAGGACCCAGCCATTCATCCATTTTGAATCGGATGCGGCGGCGTTGGAGGTCTGTGTCAGGCTATTTGACCTGAATGTCGCGGCGCCGGACGCCGTAACCCGGGTGAGGCCAAAGGCGTAGCCACCCGTGGCGAAGAATAAAGCGGAATTCATTGCGACGCCCGCGCGCGCTCGAATTGAGCCGAACGAACTGAGGGTCGTTCCTACCGCTCCAGTGAAGCCAAATGGCTGTCCGGAGTTTAATTCCTGCTTTTGTGTCCCCGTCACATCACCCAATGCGTAATCAGTCTCGACGCCAAGGACCACATCACCAATTTGATGGTTGTAGCCGGCCTGCAGACCGCCCAGCCAGCCAGTGGGCTTAAAGGCGCCTAGCTGAGGCGACAAATAGCGATCCTTGATCGCTCCCTGGCCCCATTCACCGTTGAGGCCGACATATGCGCCCGTCCAGTTCGACCCTGCCGGCGCGGCTTCCGCGCTTGGCGGATAGGATTTGCGCAATCCAAGATCTGCGCCCTGAGCGACCATTGGAACGACGGTCAACGCGATTGAGACAATGAAGCGTTTCAATTGGGCACCTGTCATTTGGCTTTCATAAACGAAGACCAACATAAGCTTTGCTTATTAATTTTGACTTAAGCTGAACATTAAACAAGCTGCTCTTGTTCTTTCCCCTCCCCGCAGGCAGACTGCCTGCGCGGGTCCGCATAGACCGGATCAGATGATAAATCGGGAGGGAAGCATGCGTCTTGGAGCGCTCGCCTTGGGCTTGCTGGCGATGATCGGGCTCGGGCGCCCGGCTGTTGCGCAGGAGTATCCTAACCGACCGATCAGCATCGTTCTTCCGCTCGCCGCAGGGTCAGGGCTCGACGTCATCGCCCGGCTCTATGGCGATCGATTGCAGCAGGCGCTGGGCAAGCCGGTTGTGATCGAGAACCGGCCCGGCGCCGCCATGCTCATCGCCACACAGGCCGTGGCGAACGCCCCCGCCGACGGCTACAGCCTGCTGGTGGCGACTTCCTCGGCCATCGCCATCAATCCGGTGCTGTTCAAACAGATCAATTACGATCCGGTGAAAAGCTTCGCGCCGGTTTCGCTCTATGTGAAATCGCCCTTCATTCTGGTGGTGAACCCGGACCTGCCGGTGAAGTCGGTCAACGACCTCATCGCTCTCGCCAAACAGCGCAAGGACCTCAACTATTCATCCCCGGGCGTCGGCGTGGTGCCGCATCTGGCAATGGAATATATGAAAAGCCGCTTTGGGCTCGAAATGGCCCATGTGCCCTATCGCAGCACGCCTCAGTCCATTCTCGACATAGCCTCGGGGCAAGTGCAGCTGGGCTTCGTCGAAGTTGGCGCCTCCCTGCCACTCATTCAGGAGGGTAAATTGAGGGTGCTCGCGGTTTCATCCGCAAGCCGCCTGCCGATCCTGCCGGATGCGCCGACCTTCGCTGAGGCCGCCAATGCGCCGGACTTTGAAGCGGTATCATGGCACGCGCTGCTCGCGCCCTCGGGCACGCCGAAACCCGTCCTTGATCGTCTTCACAAAGAGATGAAGGCGATCATGGCCGATCCAGAGATCAAGGCGAAAGTCGCCAATCTCGGCCTCATTCCAATCGATACGCCTTCCCCTGATGGGATCGAAGCCTATTTCGCAGGAGAGCGCGAAAAATGGGGCGCGCTGGTGCGTAAGTTGGGGCTTGAGGGATCGCAGTAGAGGCCAATTGCCATCCGACTTAACCTGTCGCAAAATCAATCCAACCCGCGCCACAGCAGGATCAGGAGGACATAAGTCATGCAGGCTTGGCACTTCACCGAGATGCCCTATCCCTATCTGCCGCCTTTTGACGAGCTCTCGACGATCCGCGTCACCCTGCCGAGCAAACATTTCGATCCCAAGATCGGCGCTGATCTATATAACCGCTATCTCGACGAACATATGATCGCCGACGATCTCGGCCTCAACATGATGGTCAACGAGCATCATCAGACCGCGACCTGTCTTGATGTGGCGGCGCCCCTGTCGCTCGCCATTCTCGCTCGCCAGACATCGAAAGGGCGCATCTGCATTCTGGGCAATCCCATCGCCAACCGCGGCGACCCGATCCGCATCGCCGAGGAAATGGCGATGATCGACTGCATCTCGCGCGGACGCCTCAACGCCGGCTTCGTGCGCGGCGTGCCCTATGAAATCTTTGCGGCCAACACGAACCCAACCCATACGCTCGACCGCCTGTGGGAAGGCGTCGACCTCTGCGTGAAGGCGTGGACCTCGCATGACGAGCCCTTCAATGTGGAGACGCGCTTCACGCATCGTCGCTCGGTGAATATCTGGCCGCGCCCATATCAGTCGCCCCATCCCCCGGTCTGGGTGACGGGATCGAGCGA
>CANGOK010000156.1 GCA_947455285.1 Beijerinckiaceae bacterium
GCGCCGCTCTGCGAACAGGCCTGCAGATAGACCTGCCCATGTCGGGCGTCGATGACCGGCACAATGATCGCGGGCAGGGGGGAGGCTGGCTTTTGCGTAACGGGCTTTGGCCCCAACACCAGAGGCGCGGCGAAGGCGGCCAGGGTCGAGACCCCGACCACCGGGATATCGAGCGCGACCCCGAAGCTCCGCGCCGCCGAAATCGCGACCCTGATGCCCGTGAAGGAGCCCGGACCTACGGTCACGGCGATCCGGTCGAGCGATGCGAAGCCGCCCTCCACCTTCGCCATGACTCGCTCAATGAGCGGCAGCAGCGCTTCCGCATGGCCCCGCTCCATTGCGAGGCTCTCCATCGCCAGAGGCTCGGGGGAGCCGCTATCCAGAACGCAGGCGCAGACGGCCGGGAGCGCGGTGTCGAGCGCCAGTATTCTCATGGGGTCGAACAGTCCTTCAAGGCGTCAGATCTGCTCCACCGCCTGAACCTCAGGCATATAGTGGCGGAACATGTTCTGGATGCCATTCTTCAAAGTGGCGGTGGAGGAGGGGCAGCCAGCGCAGGCGCCCTTCATGGCGAGATAGACCACGCCATCGCGGAAGCCGCGAAAGGTGATGTCGCCGCCATCGCCAGCCACCGCCGGGCGAACGCGCGCCTCCAGCAGCTCCTTGATGGTGGCGACGGTCTCTGCGTCCGCCGGATCGTAAAATTCCTCGCCATCCTCGTCATCGCCCGCATCGGAGGCGAGCAGGGGAGCGCCAGAGGTGAAATGCTCCATGATGACGCCGAGGATGGCGGGCTTGAGATGCTGCCATTCGCCATCAGCCTTGGTCACGGAGATGAAGTCTGACGCGAAGAAGACGCCGCTCACGCCATCAATGGAGAAAAGCGCTTGCGCCAAGGGCGAGCGCGCGGCGGCGCTGGCGTCTCGCATATCGAGAACGCCTTCGGGCATCACCGTGCGTCCGGGCAGGAATTTCAGCGTGGCGGGGTTGGGCGTGGCTTCGGTCTGGATGAACATTTGCGGCTCCTCATCGCCCCGGTTCAAGGCCGGGGGGCGGATCAGCAAGATATCATCCGTTCCGCCAGCCAGTTCAAGCCCAAAGGCGGAGGCGCGCCCTCAGCGGACGAAGCCGAGGATGTCCTTCACGCTGGTCATGGTCTCAGCCGCCAGCACCCGCGCGCGATCCGAGCCATCCTTCAGGACCGCGTCGATATAGGCGACGTCACCCTGAATGCGCTTCATCTCGGCGCCAATTGGGCCGAGCTTCGCCACGGCGAGATCGACCAGCGCGGATTTGAAGCTGGAGAAATTGGCGCCGCCGAATTCGCGCAGCACATCTTCCTTCACGACATTGTTAAGCGCCGCATAGATGCCCACGAGATTGTCGGCTTCTGGACGGCCCGCGAGGCCCGCGATCTCGGAGGGCAGGGCGTCGGGATCGGTCTTGGCCTTGCGCACCTTCTGAGCGATGGCGTCGGCGTCATCGGAAAGGTTGAGGCGCGAATAATCGGACGGGTCCGATTTCGACATTTTCTTCGAGCCGTCACGAAGGCTCATGACGCGCGTCGCGGGGCCCTGAATGAGGGGCTCGGGCAGCGGGAAGAAAGCGTCTCCAAAGCCGTTCGAGGCGATGGATTCGGAGAAGTCATTGTTGAACTTCTGCGCGATGTCGCGCGACAGTTCGAGATGCTGCTTCTGGTCCTCACCCACCGGCACATGGGTGGCGCGGTAGACGAGAATGTCGGCGGCCATGAGGGTCGGATAGGCGTAGAGGCCGAGCGAGGCGTTCTCGCGATCCTTGCCCGCCTTCTCCTTGAACTGGGTCATGCGGTTGAGCCAACCGATGCGCGCCACACAGTTGAAGACCCAGGCCAGTTCCGCATGTTCAGCGACCTGACTCTGGTTGAAGACGATGTGCTTCTTGGGGTCGATGCCCGAGGCGATGAAGGCCGCCGTCACTTCGCGGATATTGGCCTTCAGGACGGCAGGGGGCTGCGCCACGGTGATCGCATGCAGATCGACCACGCAATAGATGCAGTCGTGGGTCTCCTGCAGGGCCACGAATTTCGTGATCGCGCCCAGATAGTTGCCCAGATGCAGATTGCCGGTCGGCTGCACGCCCGAGAAGACGCGTTCGAGGAATTTGGCCATGACTGATTACCCTGCCGCTCGTTCCGAGGCGCCTTATCGCAATGCGCAGGCGTCAAGGCAAGGGCGCTGAATCCTGACCCTAGAGGATGAAGCGGCTGAGATCAGTGTTTCGGGCGAGGTCGCCGACGTTCTTCTCCACAAAGCCGCCGTCGATCTCGATCCGCTCGCCGGACCGGTCGGGGGCGGTGAAACTGACTTCATCCAGCACCCGCTCCATCACCGTCTGCAGGCGCCGGGCGCCGATGTTCTCGACCGAGGCGTTCACCTGCACCGCCACCCGCGCGATGGCGTCGACGGCGTCGGGGGCGAAGACGAGGTCGACGCCCTCGGTCTCCATCAGCGCCACATATTGCTTCACGAGGCAGGCCTCGGTCTCCGTCAGGATGCGGCGGAAGTCATCTTCATTGAGGGGCTGCAGCTCCACGCGGATCGGCAGGCGGCCCTGCAATTCCGGCAGGAGATCGGAGGGTTTAGAGACGTGGAAAGCGCCCGAAGCGATGAAAAGAATGTGGTCGGTCTTCACCGCCCCGTGCTTGGTGCTGACCGTCGTGCCCTCGATGAGCGGCAGGAGATCGCGCTGCACGCCCTCGCGCGAAACATCCGCGCCGCCGCGATTTTCACGGGCGCAGATCTTGTCGATCTCGTCGAGGAAGACGATGCCATTGTCCTCGACGTCGCGGATGGCTTCCTGCACCACCTGATCCTGATCGAGCAGCTTCTCGCTTTCCTCGGCGACGAGAGGCTCGAAGGCGTCCTTGACCGTGGTGCGGCGCGGCTTGCCGCGTCCGCCGCCAAGGGATTTTCCGAAAAGATCGCTCAGCGAAATGGCGCTCATGGAGGCGCCGGGCATATTGGGCAGTTCGAACATGGGCAGGCCGCCAGAGCCCCCCTGCTGCAGCTCGATCTCGATTTCCTTGTCATCAAGGTCGCTCGCCCGCAGCTTCTTGCGGAAGGCTTCGCGCGTCGTAGCCGAAGCGCTCGCGCCGACCAGCGCGTCGAGCACCCGCTCCTCCGCCGCCTGATGCGCCCGGGCTTCGACGCCCTTGCGCTTGCGCTCCTTAACCAAGGAAATGCCGATCTCGACGAGGTCGCGGATGATCTGCTCGACATCGCGGCCGACATAGCCGACCTCGGTGAACTTCGTCGCTTCAACCTTCAGGAAAGGCGCGCCCGCAAGCCGGGCGAGGCGACGGGAGATTTCGGTCTTGCCGCAGCCGGTTGGGCCGATCATGAGGATGTTCTTGGGCAGAACCTCGTCGCGCATGGCGCCCTTGAGCTGCAGGCGCCGCCAGCGGTTGCGCAAGGCGATGGCCACCGCGCGCTTCGCGTCCTTCTGCCCGACGATATGGCGATCGAGCTCGGAGACGATCTCGCGCGGTGAAAAATCGGTCATGAGATTTCCTTGAATTATTCAGCGAAGATCAATGGATTCAATGACCAAAGACCGGTTCGTGTAGACGCAGATGTCCGCCGCGATGGCCATCGAGCGCCGCACGGTCTCCTCGGCGTCGAGCCCCATGGGCAGGAGAGCGCGGGCGGCGGACAGCGCATAATTGCCGCCAGACCCAATCGCCATGGCGGCGCCGTGTTCGCTGGCCTCGGGCTCCAGAACGTCGCCGGTGCCGGTCAGGACGAGGCCCACTTGCCGGTCGGCCACCAGCATCATGGCCTCAAGGCGCCGCAGATAGCGGTCCATGCGCCAGTCCTTGGCGAGCTCCACGCAGGCGCGCATCAACTGGCCGGGATATTGGTCGAGCTTGGCCTCCAGCCGCTCGAAAAGCGTGAAGGCGTCGGCGGTGGCGCCGGCGAAGCCCGCGATCACATCCGCATTCTTGCCGAGACGACGCACCTTGCGGGCGTTGCCCTTGATGATGGTGGGGCCGAGGCTGACCTGCCCATCGCCGCCGATCACCACCCGTCCGTCCTTGCGCACCATCAGGATGGTGGTGGCGTGCCAGCCCTGCGATCCACTCTGCCCGTCACCCTGCATCATCGTCTCCAAAGGCGCGTTCTCGGGCCATGAAGGCGCATCTATGACCCATGATCCGCCTTGGCAAGGGTAGCAAAGCGGTCTTGGCCTTGCTAGAAGCCGGGAGCAACCGGAAAACTGACATGCGCACCGCCTCCCTTTCGCGCAAGACGCGGGAAACCGACATCAACGTCGAGGTCACGCTCGATGGCTCGGGAAAATCCGAGATCTCCACGGGCGTGGGCTTTTTCGACCACATGCTCGACCAGATCGCGCGCCACTCCCTCATCGACCTGAAAATTCAGGCGACCGGCGACCTGCACATTGATTTCCACCATACGGTGGAGGATGTGGGCATCGCGCTGGGCCAGGCGATCCGTCAGGCGCTGGGCGACCTGAAGGGCGTCACCCGCTATGCGGATGTGCACCTTCCCATGGACGAGACCCTGACCCGGGTGGCGCTGGACATCTCCGGCCGCGCTTTCCTCGTGTTCCGGACGGAATTCCACACGCCCAAGATCGGCGAATTCGACACCCAGCTCGTGCGCGAGTTCTTCCAGGCTTTCGCCATGAACGCCGGGATGACGCTGCATGTGGAGACGCTTTATGGGGTCAACGACCACCATATCGCCGAGTCCTGCTTCAAGGGCGTGGCGCGCGCCCTGCGCACCGCCGTCTCCATCGACGAGCGCCAGAGCGGGCGCGTTCCCTCCACCAAGGGCACCCTGACCGGCTGAACCGATGACCATTTTCACCGTGCATATGCCGGTCGGCGCTCGCGAGCCCGAAGCGATGGCGGAAAAGATCCGGCTCATTCCCGAGACCGCGTCTTTCGCAGCCTTTCTCTTTGGGCCGTTCTGGCTGGCGAGCCATGGCGCATGGCGGGCCGCGACTGGCTTCGTCCTGTTTATGGTCACACTCCTCGCCTGCCAGATCGCCCTTGGCCTGCCCGGGGGCGCCCTTCTGGCGACGCTGCTGCTGATCCAGTTCTTCATCGGCCTTGAAGGCAACCAGATGGCGCGCGCCGCCGCGAGCCGTGGCCGTTTCGAAATGGTCGATGTCGTGAATGCAAACGGCGTCGAAGAAGCCGAACATGTCGCGTTGCGCCGCCTCATCGGTGCGATGAACCAGCGCCGTCCTGCGGCTTCCGGTTTCATCAAGGACAATGACCTGCCCGGAATCGGGCTCTTCCCCGGCGTCGGAGGTTGATGTGAGCGTCGCCATCATCGACTACGGGTCCGGCAACCTTCATTCCGCCAAGAAGGCCTTCGAGACCGCCGCCGCCAGCGCGGGTCTGGGTCTCGACATTCTCCTCACCAGCGATCCCGATCTGGTCCGCAAGGCCGACCGCGTCGTGCTGCCGGGCGTCGGCGCCTTCGCCGATTGCCGTCGCGGCCTAGACGAGATCCCCGGCATGATCGAGGCCATGGGCGAGGCGGTCCATAAGCGCGGTCGTCCCTTTCTGGGCATTTGCGTCGGGATGCAACTCCTCGCCACGCGCGGGCTTGAACATCAGGTGACCGCAGGCCTCGACTGGATTCCCGGCGATGTGCAGGCCATCACGCCTGCCGATCCCACCCTCAAGGTGCCGCATATGGGGTGGAACACGCTGGACCAGCGCCTCAACCATCCGCTGCTTGCGGGCCTGACGACCGGCGACCAGGGGCTGCACGCCTACTTCGTGCATTCCTTTGAGCTTAAAGCGGCGAATGAGGATATGATCCTCGCAAGCACCAACTACGGCGGGCCAGTCACCGCCATGGTGGCCCATGGCAACATCGCCGGCACGCAATTTCATCCCGAGAAAAGCCAGACGCTGGGTCTGGCCCTAATCGCCAATTTCATGAGGTGGACGCCGTGATCCTGTTTCCCGCCATCGATCTCAAGGACGGGGAATGCGTCCGTCTCGTCCATGGCGACATGGCGCAGGCGACGGTCTTCAACACCAACCCCGCCGCTCAGGCTTCGGCCTTCGAAGCGCAGGGTTTCGACTATCTCCATGTGGTCGATCTCGACGGCGCCTTCGCCGGCAAGCCCATGAACGCGCGGGCGGTCGAAGCCATCATCGCCGCCGTGAAGATGCGCGTGCAGCTGGGCGGCGGCATCCGCGATCTGCGCACCATCGAAGGCTGGCTGAGCAAGGGCATTTCGCGCGTCATCATCGGCACGGCGGCGGTGAAGGACCCTGAACTCGTGCGCGAAGCCGCAAGGCTCCATCCCGGCCGCATCGCGGTCGGCGTCGATGCGCGCGATGGGCTCGTCGCCGTCGAAGGCTGGGCCAAGGTTTCGCAGATCTCCGCCGTGGAGCTGGGCAAGCGCTTTGAAGACGCAGGCGTCTCCGCGATCATCTATACGGACATCGCGCGCGATGGCGTGCTCAAGGGCCTCAATATCGAAGCGACTTTGGCGCTCGCCGAGGCGTTGACGATCCCAGTCATCGCATCCGGCGGCCTCGCTTCGCTCGATGACATTCGCCGTCTGCTGCAGCCCGATTGCGCGCGCCTCGCCGGCGCCATCTCTGGCCGCGCGCTTTATGATGGACGCCTCGATCCTGCTGAGGCGCTCGACCTCATCCGCCGCGCCAAGGAGGGCTCGCGTGCTTAAGCGCCGCGTCATTCCCTGCCTCGATGTGAAAGACGGGCGCGTCGTCAAAGGCGTGAACTTCGTCGATCTGCGCGATGCAGGCGATCCCGTGGAAAGCGCCATCGCCTATGACCAGGCGGGCGCGGATGAACTGTGTTTTCTCGACATCACCGCGAGCCATGAAAATCGCGGCATCATTCTCGACGTGGTGAGCCGCACGGCGGAAGCCTGTTTCATGCCCCTGACTGTGGGCGGAGGCGTGCGCACCACAGACGACATCCGCAAACTTTTGCTCGCAGGCGCCGACAAGGTCTCCATCAACACCGCCGCCGTTCACAACCGCGACTTCGTACGCGAGGCCGCAGAGAAATTCGGCAGCCAATGCATCGTCGTAGCAATCGACGCCAAGGCGGTCGCGCCGGGCAAGTGGGAGATCTTCACCCACGGCGGCCGCAAGACGACCGGCCTCGATGCGGTGGACTATGCGCGCGAAGTGGTGGCGCTGGGCGCAGGAGAAATCCTGCTGACCTCGATGGACCGCGACGGCACAAAGTCAGGCTTTGACGTCGCCCTTACCCGCGCGGTGGCGGACGCCGTCAGCGTGCCGCTCATCGCTTCAGGCGGCGTCGGCAATCTCGATCATCTCGTCGCCGGCGTGACCGAGGGCCATGCGACCGCCGTGCTGGCGGCCTCGATCTTTCATTTCGGCGAATATACGATCCGGCAGGCCAAGGAACATATGGCCCGTGCCGGGATTCCCATGCGGCTCGATTGAAACGGGGCGACGAATGACCAAATTCACGCTCGCTGATCTCGATGCTATCATTGCATCGCGCGTCTCGGCTGACGCCGGCGCCTCCTATACGAAATCGCTGCTGGATGCGGGCGTTCCGCGCGCGGCCAAGAAGTTCGGTGAAGAGGCCGTCGAGGCTGTCATCGCCGCGATGGAAAAAGATCAGACGGCGCTGATGAAAGAATCCGCCGATGTGCTCTACCATCTGCTCGTGCTGATGCGCGCAGGCGGTGTGAGGCTGGAAGAAGTCGAGGCCGAATTGCAGCGGCGCACCGCGCAGTCCGGCCA
>CANGOK010000157.1 GCA_947455285.1 Beijerinckiaceae bacterium
AAGCTCGTCCTCTCCGCTGGCAAGAAGGCCGAGCTTGATGCGGTGAGCGACGCTTGCCGCGCTCTTGGCGCTGAGGTCGAGGGCGTCAATCTGCGCCCCTCGACTGAAGAAGCTTGCGCGCAGCTCGTGCAGGCCGCTGTGTCGAAGTTCGGCCGCGTCGACATTCTCGTCGTCGCCTCCGGCAAGAACGATGTCGCCAAGATCGGCGACATGACCCCGGCGCGTTTCCTCGATGTGATGGACGCCAATGTCACGCAGTCCTGGCTCATGGCGCGCGCTTGCGCGACCCAGATGCAGGCTCAAGGTGGCGGCGGCAAGATCGTGCTGATGTCCTCCGCGCGTGGCCTCCTCGGCCATCCCGCGGGCTATACGGCCTATTGCTCGTCGAAGGCCGCTGTGGATGGCATGACCAAGGCGCTGGGCTGCGAGCTTGGCCCGACGGGCATCACCGTCAACGCCATCGCGCCGACCGTGTTCCGCTCGCCGCTGACGCAGTGGATGTTCGAGGATAACGACAACGCCAAGCAGGTGCGCGCTGGCTTCCTGACGCGCGTGCCCAAGGGCAGGCTCGGGGAGGCGTCTGACCTTGCAGGGCCGTTGCTCTTCCTCGCCTCCAATGCTTCGGACTTCTACACCGGGCATATCCTCTATGCCGACGGCGGCTACACGGCAGGCTGACATGACGACAAAGGCGCGCATTGGCGTTCTGGGCGCAGGCCTCATGGGCCACGGCATAGCGCAGGTTTTCGCATTGGCGGGCCATGAGGTCCGCATCTACGATCCCTCGCCCGCCGCGCTTGAATCCGTGCGCGCCCGCATCGCGGGCAATCTGCGCGATCTAGATGAAGACGAGAGCGCAGCCGAGCGCGTCACGCCCGCCTCCACCATCGCCGAAGCGGTGAAGGATGCGGATTTCGTCGTCGAGGCCGCGCTTGAAAACCTCGCCGTCAAACAGGCGCTTTTCGCAGAGGTGGAGCGCCACGCGCCCGCCCATGCGATCCTCGCCAGCAATACTTCCGTGATCCCGATCACGCAGATCATGCAGGGCATCGCCGATGGCGCGCGCACGGTCGGCACGCACTGGTGGAACCCGCCCTTCCTCGTGCCGCTGGTCGAGGTCATCGGAACCGACCGCACCTCGCAGGCGACCCTCGACGCGACGATGGCGCTGCACGAGGCCATCGGCAAAACGCCTGTGCATGTGAAGAAGGATGTGCCGGGCTTCGTCGGCAATCGCTTGCAACATGCGCTGTGGCGCGAGGCGATCTCGCTCGTTGAAAACGGCATCTGCGACGCGCGCACCGTCGACACCGTGGTGAAGGCGAGCTTCGGCCGCAGGCTTGCGGTGCTTGGCCCGATTGAAAACGCCGATCTCGTGGGCACGGATCTCACGCTCGCCATTCATCAGACGGTGTTACCCGCCGTCGAAAGCAGGCCCGGACCTTCGCCCTATCTCGAAAGCCTCGTCGCTTCGGGCAAGCTTGGGATGAAGTCGGGTGAGGGCTTCCGCACATGGACTGCGCAAGAGCAGGCTGAGCTGCGGCAAAAAGTGGTTCAGCATTTGAAAAAGGCGCGAAAAGACGACGCCTGAAACGTTTCATTGGGGAGGATGACATGAGCAACGATTTTAATTCCATCACCCGCCGTCAGGCTGTGCTTGGCGCCGGCGCGCTCGCCATGCCGACCGTGCTGCGCTCTGGCAGCGCGCTTGCCGCTGACGATGTGATCCGCATCGGTTATGTGAACGCCCGCACCGGCCCGCTCGCCGGTTTCGGCGAGGCCGACGCCTTCACGCTTGAGCAGATGCAGAAGCTGCTCGCCACGGGCCTTTCGAGCGGCGGCAAGACCTACAAGGTCGAGATCATCGCCAAGGACAGCCAGTCGAACCCCAACCGCGCGGCGGAAGTAGCCTCCGAACTGATCCTGTCGAACAAGGTCGACCTCTTGCTCGCCACGAGCACGCCCGACGTGACCAATCCGGTCGCTGATCAGGCTGAGGTGAATGAGGTCCCCTGCATCACCACCAACTGCCCCTGGCAGCCCTATTTCTTCGGCCGCAACGGCGATCCGGCGAAGGGCTTCAAGTGGACCTATCATTTCTTCTGGGGCCTTGAAGACGTCATCGGCGCCTTCCTTGCGCTGTGGGATTCGATCCCCACCAACAAGGTCATCGGCGGCATCTTCCCCAATGACGCCGACGGCAACGCATGGGGCGATCCGAAGATCGGCTTCCCCCCGGCCTTGCAGAAGGCGGGCTTCAAGCTCGTCGATCCCGGCCGCTATCAGCCCATGTCGAACGACTTCACCGCGCAGATCACCGCCTTCAAGCAGGCGGGCGCGGAGATCGTCACCGGCAACATGATCCCGCCCGATTTCGCGACCTTCTGGGCCCAGTGCGCGCAGCAGGGCTTCAAGCCCAAGATCGTCACCATCGGCAAGGCGCTGCTCTTCCCCTCCGTGATCGACTCGCTCGGCGCGCGTGGCGAAGGCCTCACCAGCGAAATCTGGTGGACGCCGAACCATCCCTTCAAGTCGAGCCTCACCGGCCAGAGCGCGCGCGACCTCACCGACGCCTACACCAAGGTGACGGGCCGTCCGTGGACGCAGCCCATCGGCTTCCAGCACGCGCTCTTCGAAGTCGCCATCGACGTGCTGAAGCGCGCGAAGAACGTGAAGGATTCGAAGTCGGTTCTCGACGCCATCGTGGCCACCGACTACAAGTCCATCGTCGGCCCGGTGAAGTGGAGCGGCCAGCCCGTGAAGAACGTCACCAAGACGCCGCTCGTCGCGGGTCAGTGGCGCAAGACCGACAAGGGCTTCGATCTCGTCGTCACGCAGAACAAGACGGCGCCCGAGATTCCGGTCGGTGGCAATCTCGTTCCGCTTGGCTGAGCCAGATTTCGCATGGCGCCGATCCTTCAGCTCGATTCAATTTCGAAAAGGTTCGGCGCCGTGGTCGTGGCCGATGGCCTCGATCTCGTAGTCCCCCAGGGCGAGGCGCTTGGCGTCATCGGCCCCAATGGCGCGGGCAAGACATCTCTCTTCGGCATGATCACGGGCACGCTGCTGCAAGATGGCGGGCGCGTGCTGTTCAGGGGCGAAGACCTCGCCAGCCTTTCGCCCGCGGCGCGCTGCCGTCGCGGCGTCGCGCGTTCCTTTCAGGTGCCCCAGCCTTTCGGGGGCATGAGCGTTTTTGAAAACCTCATGGTCGCGGCAGAATTTGGTCGCGCACACCGCTCGGGCGATCTCGCCTCTGATTGCGCGGAGATTCTGGAACGCTGCGGCCTCATCGATCAGGCGAACCGTCCTGCAGGCTCGCTCACGTTGCTGCAAAGAAAGCGCCTCGAACTTGCGCGCGCCCTCGCTACGCAGCCGCAATTGCTTCTCCTCGATGAGGTTGCGGGCGGCCTCACCGAAGAGGAATGTCACGCGCTCGTACGCCTCGTGCGCGATGTGAAGGAGACCGGCGTCACCATCATCTGGATCGAGCATATCGTTCATGCGCTCGTTGCGGTGGTGGATCGTCTGGTGGTGCTGCATGGCGGCGCCTTCATCGCCGATGGCGAGCCGCGCGATGTCATTCGCCGCCCGCAGGTGATGGAGATCTACATGGGGATCCCCGCTGATGCGTGATCTCCTCTCCATATCCCGGCTCGACGCCTTCTACGGCGATTTTCAGGCGCTATTCGACGTGTCGCTGCGCGTCGGCGAAGGCGAGGTCGTCGCCATCGTCGGCTCGAATGGAGCGGGCAAGAGCACGCTCCTGAAATCCATCGCCGGACAGATCGCCACACGTCGCGACGCCATCACATTCGACAGCGAGCCCATCGGCGGCGAGCGCGCCAATCTTCTCCTGAAGCGCGGAATCTCGTTGGTGCCCGAGGGGCGCCGCCTCTTTCCTTCGCTGAGCGTTGAAGAGAACCTGTTGATCGGCGCCGAACATGGCCGCAAGGGGCCTTGGACGCTCGCGCGCGTTTACGACCTCTTTCCCGTGCTCGCCGAGCGGCGCAACCAGCGCAGCACGTCGCTGTCTGGCGGACAGCAGCAGATGGTCGCCATCGGCCGCGCGCTCATGTCCAATCCGCGCCTGCTGCTTTGCGACGAAATCAGCCTCGGCCTCGCGCCCATCATCGTGCGTGAAATCTATGCGCGCCTGCCGCAGATCACGGGCGACGGCATGTCGCTTGTCATCGTCGAGCAGGACATCGTTCAGGCGCTCGCCGCCTCCGCCAGAGTCTATTGCCTGCAGGAAGGGCGCATCACGCTCGAAGGCGATAGCCAATCCGTCAGCCGCGAAACGCTCGCGGCCGCCTATTTTGGAGTCTGAGCGATGGATTGGCTCAACTCCATTCTGCAGGGCGTTCTGGTCGGCGGTCTCTACACCATGTTCGCCGCTGGCCTCTCGCTGATCTTCGGCGTCATGCGCCTCGTCAACATCGCCCATGGCGATCTCGTGGTCATGGCGGCCTATCTCGCCCTCGTGGTCACGCAGGCTTTGGGCATGAGCCCGCTGGCGTCGCTGCTCGTCATCGCGCCCCTGATGGCGGTGATCGGCTATGGCCTGCAACGCTGGCTGCTCAACCGCACGCTGGGCGACGATCTCCTGCCGCCGCTGCTCGTCACCTTTGGTCTGTCGGTCATCATCCAGAACGGATTGCTCGAAGTCTTCAGCCCCGACAGCCGCAAGCTGCAGGCCGGCGCCATCGAGACCGCGACCATCCCGCTGACGCCGGACCTCTCCATCGGCGTTCTGCCGCTCGTACAGTTTCTCGTGGCGGTCGCCATGATCGGCTCCTTGCAGGCGCTGTTCTATCGCACGGCATGGGGCCGCGCCTTCCGCGCAACCTCCGACGACCAATCGACCGTGCAACTCGTCGGCGTCGACAATCGGCATGTCTTCGGCCTCGCCATGGGTCTTTCGCTGGCGGTGGTGTCGGTGGCGGGCGTGTTTCTGGCCGTGCGCGCCAATTTCGATCCCTCCATGGGGCCGGCGCGGCTGATCTTCGGCTTTGAGGCGGTGATCATCGGCGGGCTTGGCAATCTCTGGGGCACGCTGGCGGGCGGCGTCGTGCTGGGCGTGGCGCAGGCCATCGGCGCGAAGATCGATCCGGGCTGGCAATTGCTCGCGGGCCATCTCGCATTTCTGATCGTGCTCGCCGTTCGCCCCGAAGGATTCTTTCCGAAGGTGCAGGCATGAGCGGCGCCTTCACGGTCACGCATGGCACTAGGGTGAGCCGCATCGTCGCGCTCGCTTCCTTCGCCGCGCTTGCGGCGCTCGCCTGCGCGCCCCTGTGGGCGCAGGCTTCCAGCCTCAATCTGCTGACGCAGATCTTCGCCTATGTGGCGCTCGCGACCATGTGGAACCTGCTTGCGGGCTTCTCCGGCCTCGTCTCCGTAGGGCAGCAGGCCTATGTGGGCGTTGGCGGCTATGCGCTCTTCGCGCTCACCATCTTTGGCGGCCTGCATCCGCTTGTGGCTCTGGTTGTTGCAGGCGTGATCGGGGGGCTCATCGCCATCCCGGTCGCGGGCCTTCTGTTTCGCCTGCGCGGCGCCTATTTCGCTATCGGCTCATGGGTCGTGGCGGAAGTGTTCCGCCTTCTGGCCTCGCAGATCACCACCCTTGGCGGCGGCTCCGGCACAAGCCTTCCTGCGCGCATCGTCACAAGCATGGCCGATGGGCGTCAGGCGCGCGAGTTCATGATCTACTGGACGGGCCTTGCGCTCGTCGTGGTGGTTCTTGGCCTGACGATCCTGCTCCTGCGCTCACGCTGGGGTCTTGCGCTGCGCTCGATTCATCAAAACGAACTCGCCGCGCGCAGCAATGGCGTCGAGGTCACGCGCATCAAGCTGCTGGTTTATGTGGTGGCGGGTTTCGGCACGGCCATGGCGGGCGCGCTGATCTTCCTGCAGAAGTTGCGCATCTCGCCCGACGCCGCCTTCAGCGTGAACGATTGGACGGCCTTCGTCATTTTCATGGCTGTCATCGGCGGCATCGGCCGCATCGAAGGGCCGATCATGGGCGCCATCATTTTCTTCGTCCTGCGGCAGGCCCTATCCGATCTTGGCAGCGTCTATCTCATGATGCTCGGCCTCGTCGCCATCGTGATCATGCTGCGCGCGCCGCGCGGCGTCGCTGGCTGGATCGCCGACCGTTTCGGCTTTGAGCCCGTGCCCCTTGAACGCCGCCTCACCCGATCCAAACCCAGCAATGAATCCAAACCGGAGTCCGCACATGTCTGAACAGAAGAAGAAGAGCTTCTCGAATAAGGTCATCATCACCTGCGCCGTGACGGGCTCAATCCATACGCCCACGATGTCCGACGCCCTGCCGATCACGCCCGAAGAGATCGGAACCTCCGCCATTGAGGCGGCGAAGGCTGGCGCCGCGATCCTGCATCTTCATGCGCGCGATCCCAGGGATGGCCGACCTTCGGCTGATCCTAAGCTGTTCATGGAGTTCCTGCCGCGCATCCGCGACAACTGCGACGCCGTGGTCAACATCACCACCGGCGGCAGCGTGAAGATGACAGTCGACGAGCGCCTCGCGGCTCCGATTCAGGCATCGCCTGAAATGTGCTCGCTCAACATGGGCACGATGAACTTTGCGCTCTATCCCATGGCCTCGCGCTACAAGGACTGGAAGTATGATTGGGAAGAGAACTATCTCGTCCAGTCCGACGACAACATCTTCCGCAACACTTTCCGCGACATCGAGCGCATCTACAAGACGCTCGGCGAAGGTCATGGCACCAAGTTCGAGCATGAATGCTACGACGTGGGCCATCTCTACAATCTCGCCCATTGCATCGATCGCGGTCTGTTCAAGCCGCCGGTCTTCCTGCAGCTGATCTTCGGCATCCTCGGCGGCATCGGGCCGGACGTCGACAATCTCATGTTCATGAAGCAGACGGCGGACAAGCTGTTTGGCGATCAGTATCGCTGGTCCGTGCTGGCGGCCGGCCGCTTCCAGATGCCCTTCGCCACGCAGGCGGCGATGATGGGCGGCCATGTGCGCGTCGGTCTTGAAGACTCCCTCTTCATCAGCCGCGGCAAGCTCGCCGATTCCAACGCCCAGCAGGTCGCGAAGATTCGCGGCATCATTGAGCAGCTCGGCTACGAAGCCGCAACGCCCGACGAAGCGCGCGAAATGCTGGGCCTGAAGGGTCAGGGGTTGGTGAAGTTCTGATTTAGTTGTTCGTAACGCCTGCCGCTCCCCTCCCCCTTGTGGGGAGGGGTACGGGGTGGGGGTCGCGCAATTTAGATCGCGAGCGCCTCTGCACGCTCGCCAACGATCAGCATCCAACGACCCCCACCCCGTCACGCTTTGCGTGCCGACCCTCCCCACAGGGGGGAGGGTATTAGCCCGGCTGCACCAAATCCTGCAGCGCGTGTTTTGTCTCAAGCAAGCGTTCGGCGATGAGGTCCTCCGCTTCGCCGAACCGCTGGGTGGGAACTGGCACTGAAATCGCCATCTGATTGCCCAGCATATCCGGCACGCAAATGCCTGCGGCCGAAACGCCGAGCGTATGTTCCTCGCGGTCGAAGGCGACGCCCGTCTTGCGGATGCGGTCGAGGTCTTCGAGCAGGGGACCGATCTGCGTGATCGTGTTTGGCGTGCGCGCTTCGAAACTCGTCCCAAGTAGGCGCTCCACCGCGCGATTGTCGAGCGTGGCGAGATAGGCCTTGCCATTGGCCGTGCAATAAAGCGGAAAGGTCTCGCCGACCGCCGAGACGGTGCGCAGGCGCTGCGATCCGATGACCTGATCGACGAAG
>CANGOK010000158.1 GCA_947455285.1 Beijerinckiaceae bacterium
AACGCCGAGCGCGTCGATTACGAGACGTTGCTGCGCGAGTCCGATGTCGTCTCCTTCCATGTGGTGCTGACCAACGAGACGCGCTTCATGATGGATGAGAAGGAGTTGGCCCTCTGCAAGAAGGGCGCGACCATCATCAACACCGCGCGCGGCAAGGTCATCCGCGAGGAGGCGCTGGCGCGGGCCATCACATCGGGCCATATCGCAGGCGCTGCGCTCGACGTGTTCGAGGACGAGCCCCTGCCAATGGATTCGCCCCTGCGCACGCTCGGCACTAAAGTGCTGCTCTCGCCCCATGCGGCCTCCTACAATGCAGGAGGCGAGCTGCGCCCCGGCATGGTCTGGGCGGTGCAGTCCATGCTCACCGCGCTGCGCGGCGGCGTGCCGGACAATGTCTATAACAAGGCGGTCATTCCGCGCTGGCTGGAGCGTTTCGGCGGCGCGAGCGTGATTGACTGAGGCTCAGGGGATCAGCACCGCCGCCCCGGTCAACCGGCCCTCGCGCAGATCAGCGAGGGCCTCGTTGGCGCGCTCCAAAGGGTAGCGCGTCACCTGCGTCACGACACCCGCCCTTGGCGCAATGTCGAGAAACGCCCGCGCATCCTCGCGCGTGAGATTGGCGATGGAAACGAGCTGCCGCTCCTCCCACAGCAAGCGATAGGGGAAGGACGGAATGTCGCTCATGTGAATGCCGCCGCAGACCACCCGCCCGCCCTTCTTCACCACTTGCAAGGCGATGGGCACAAGCGCGCCGACCGGCGCGAAAATGATGGCGGCGTCAAGCGCCTCCGGCGGCGCCTCATCCGATCCGCCCGCCCAGACAGCGCCCTGAGCGCGGGCGAAGGCCTGAGCCGCCAGATCGCCCGGCCGGGTGAAGGCGAAGATGTCCCGCCCCTGCCAGCGCGCGACCTGCGTGATGATATGCGCGGCCGCGCCGAAGCCATAGATCCCGATCGCCCGCCCCTCGCCCGCCATGCGCAGGCTACGCCAGCCGATGAGCCCCGCACAAAGCAGGGGCGCCAGCGCCGCGTCTTCGCCCGGCCCAAGCGGGAAACAGAAACGCGCGTCCGCAATGGCATGGCTCGCATAGCCGCCATCGCGCGTGTAGCCGGTGAAGAGCGGATCGTCGCAGAGGTTCTCACGCGCGCCCCGACAATAGGGGCAATGGCCGCAGGTATGGCCAAGCCAAGGAACGCCGACGCGCATGCCCGGCGCCAAGCCTTCGACGCCCGGCCCGACCTCCTCCACGACGCCGACAATTTCATGGCCGGGAATGACCGGCCCCACCCGCGGCAAATCGCCGTCCACCACATGCAGATCCGTACGGCAGACGCCGCAGGCGCTGACCCTGATGAGGATTTCGCCCGAACCGGGACGCGGCGTCTCCCGCTCTTCCAGAACGAGGGCTTCGGCGGGCTGTCTGGAGACCATCGCGCGCATGCTTCAATATAGCACGCCCACAAGTTGACGCGCCCTGCCCAACCGCCTTAGAAGCAAAGCCGTGGAAGGGTGGCCGAGTGGTTTAAGGCAGCGGTCTTGAAAACCGCCGTAGGTGAAAGCCTACCGTGGGTTCGAATCCCACCCCTTCCGCCAGCAACTCAGCAATAAATTAATAAAAACAGAAATTTAACGAAAACCCGTCTCCGCCTGACATCCAGAAGCTCCGAATCCACTTCTCCCGAGAGGCGCCAGCGTGAACACTCGGGTCACACTCAGGCCCCGAGGGATGATCGCATCGTGCTCCCCAATGATCGCGGTAGATTTCGGTCGCCGCGATGAATGCGGACGTCAGGAATATGCGCAAACCAGTTGGTGAACCTACCGACAAACCCTTGGTGAGGGGCGCCGTACATGAACAAAGATTAATTTGCCGGCTCAAATCGCCACGGTCATATTTGAGGCTGGAGACAATGTAGGTGATGTGAGTCACCCGACCAGGAGGGTGCGATGCGCAAAAGCTTTCTCGGGGACACCACAAATAGCGACCACCAGGCAATAATCGATTCTGCCTTTCAAGCGGCCCAGCTCGACCAACCAGCTTTCGCGCCCATCGTGTCACCACCGGCCAAACCTTCCGATATCCGGATGAGCAATCCGAGCCTCGAAAGTGGGCGCGACAACATCATCATTGCAAAATCGCTCGGATTCAACCACGTCATTTCGTACACACTCGATGGCGCGGGCGACAATCCGCATTTGCCGAATGAAGCTGTCGTCGGAGCCGAACAGCTTCGTCTGGCGCCGGCGCAGTTTGCGGCGGGAACCACGAACACGCCAATCGACGGCCCGAACGCCCGCGAAATCAGCAATGCCGTCATGGGGAGCGCCGCGCCAGCCGTGGATCCTCAAGGGCGTTCCGCTTACGTCTACGCCTTTGGGCAGTTCCTCGATCACGACATTGATCTTACGACAAATCAGAGCGGAGCCAACGCCGCAACGATCTCGATTCCCGCACCAAATGGCGACCCTGCCATGCCGGCAGGTTCATCGATCACTGTCGCACGAGCAGCTGTCAGCAACGTCGATGGGCACGCGCTGAACGGAATCACCTCTGTGCTTGATCTGTCGCAGATTTATGGGTCCGACCGTGTGGCTGCGTTGTCCCTGCGTGGCGCAGATGGCGAACTGCTGACCTCCGACGGTGACAATCCGCCAATTGTCGACGGCAGGTTCGTTGGCGGAGACGTGCGCGCTTCAGAAAATCCCGATCTTACCGCCATCGACGCCCTATTCGTACGCGAGCATAATTATTGGGCCGCCACGCTAAAGGCGCAAAATCCATCGCTGACGAGCGATCAAATCTACGACATGGCCCGCGCGATCACGACCGCGGAATATCAGAACATCGTCTATCATGAATATTTGCCAAGCATTCTAGGTCCGCAGGGTCGCCTTACCGCTTACCACGGATTCGATCCGAAAGTTTCGACGCAGATCTTCGAGGAATTCTCAGCAGCCGCTTTTCGCTTTGGCCACGCGACGATTTCAACGACCCAAACCAAGATGGCGAACGACGGGACCGCTCTCGAGAGCACGGACCTTCTGACCGCCATGATGAACTCAACATCGGCGATTGAAGCGAACGGCGGATTAGATGCGCTTTTGCGTAATCTCGCAGACGATGTCTCGAATGACGTCAGCGTGCGCTTTCCAGCGGATCTGCTCAATATGCCGAATCCCTCCGGCAGCGGAGGAGTTTTCGATCTCGGCGCCGTCGACATCATACGGGAACGCGACCTCGGCCTCGCCTCATTAAATGACACACGCGCTGCTCTTGGATTGTGGCGATATACAAGCTTCTCGCAAATTACATCAGATCCGGTCGTCGCCGCACAATTGAAGATGATCTTCCATTCCGTCGATAACGTCGATCTATTCGTAGGGGGGCTCGCGGAAAATCATATGCGCGGCGGAATGCTTGGTGAGACATTCGCGACGATCATTGCGCTTCAATTCGAGAACCTGCGCGATGGAGATCGGCTCTATTTCGAAAACCAGGGTTTCACGCCACAGATGATGGCGCAAATCAAGAATACATCACTGGCGACAATCATTTTGCGTGACACTGACACTGACGCCATTCAGCAAAATGTGATGATCGCCGCGGAGCGGCACAGCAGCGACGTCGCGCCGGAAAACCCAACGAAGCCGCAACTCATCATCGGGATTGATGGCGACAACGCTGTCATCCGCGGCGTGGATGGAGCCTTAAATACGCTTGTTGCGGGATCGGGGACGAACCAGTTGCTGATCGGCGCCGGACCGAAAACCGACTTCGTGTTCGACACCTTGAATGCGCATGACCGCGTCAGCGGCTTCCGACCGGGGGTTGACCATATCGTCTTTGAACATCAACCCTTCGGCGTGACATCACAAAATATCGTCATCGGCCCCACGCCGACCGGCGCCGGGCCCGCCGGCGCGGTCGTTCACCTTGGCGACGCCAGCATCATGCTGATCGGCGTCGATCCGAAATTACTTTCGGCGGCAGATTTCATCATCAACATCGGCTGACCAGTTGGCGTCGAACATTGCGCCCCGGCGCTTAGGCGCCAGAGCGCAACGCTTGTCGATCAACCCCCAACATAATTCCCATATTTGATCAGGTTCTGCTTCTGCGCCTCGTTGCGCGGCGGCAGTTTGAAGAGCTTGTGCGCGGTGCCGCCCAGAATATTGTGCCGCGCCTTGTCCGACACGAAAGGCAGATCCCAGATCGTCGAGGGCAAGTCGAAATCCCAATGGGGATAATCCGATGCATAGAGAAGCGTATTCTCGGCGTCGATCATCTGGAAGGTGCATTCGAGCGCCTCCATGTCCTGAATCTCCATCGGCTGCGACGAGTAATACATCTCGCGCATATATTCGGACGGCTTGCGCTTGAGCAGCGGGCATTCGGAGGGACGCAGCATGAATTCGTGATCGAGGCGCTGCATCAGGAAGGGCACCCAGGCGAGGCCCGCTTCGATCCAGATGACGGGCAGCTTGGGGAAGCGCTCATTCATCCCGTTCACGACCCAGTTCGTGCAGTGAAGGATATTGTACCAGGAGAAGCCGAGCGCATGGGCGGAGATGAAGCGATTGCAGCTCTGGAAGGTATGATCGCCCCATGATGGGCCCGAGTGGAACGAGAGCACCTGTCCGCGCTCCTCGATCGCCCGATAGGACTTCATATAGGCGTTGTCATAGACCGGCATCTTCGGCCGCACGCAGGTCACCATCCACCCACCGACGCCCTTGCGGTGCCCGAATGTCTCGATGCAGCGCAGCGATCCCTCGGGATCGCTGAAGGGCAGGCAGAGCATGCTGAACATGCGATAGTCGGTCGCCGGCAAGGCGACCTCAGTGACCCAGCGGTTGTAGGCCCAGCACAGTTCGAACTCCATCTCCTTCTGAGGATGCATGCCGATGCTAAGCATGCCCGTGGGGAAGAGGCAGGAGTAATCGACGCCCATGGCGTCCATCCAGCGCTGGCCGAGCTGGGCGTCGCGCAGGCGGCTCGGATCTGTCTTTTCGGACGAGCGCAGCGGATAGCGCGTCACGCGCCCGCCCATGTCCTGATAACCGATCGTGCCGGGAATGATCTGGGCGCGACCCTTCTGAGCTGCAGAGAGCGTAAGCTGCTTCAACACCTCGTTCTCCATGAAGGGGAGAATGGCCGCGAGATTTTCTGTCTCGTTGTGGTGGGCGTCGACGTCAATGATCAGGACATCGTCGAAACCATTGTTCTTCGTCTGCAGCGCGGCGTGAGACAGCAATTTCGTGGTGTTGAGCTCCTCGACCGTAACGCGGCGACCGCGATCAGCAATCAAGTCCATCAGTCTCTCTCCAATTCTATTCGTTATCGTCGGGGGGCGCCGTGCGGGCATCAGTCGAAGAACAGGTCCGAATGCTCTTCGACTGCACCCTGACGAATCGCCTTCTGCGTGTAGAAACGCCATAGCTTGTCGACATGGAACTCGCGCATTTCGTGCTTGTCGATCATCTCAAGTTCGGCGTCGGTCAAGGCCTTTGGCTCCCGCCCCGCCTGCAGAACAGTCATCTGGGCGCGCGCGTTCTCATCGAAATGAACGGCGTCCACAAGAAGAGCGGGAACAGATTCAGCCACCAGCACCGATCCGTGAGCGCGCATCAGGCAGGCGTTGTGGGGGCCGAGCGCCTTCGCCAGCTTCATGCCCTGTTCGGTCGTCTTGATGTGGCTTGGATCATCATCCATCGGAATGCCCGAGCGCCAGCGGATGGCGCGGGCGCGCATGGGCTTGAGCTGTACATTTTCCATCATGGTGAACATGATGGCGAGCTCCATATGGCTATGGACGACAGCCTGCACATCAGGCCGCGCCTTATAGATCTCGATGTGGATTGGAATCTCCACGGGAGGGCGAGCATTTCCCTCAATAACCTTACCGTCAAAGCCGACCATCAAGAGACTGTCAGCCGTCACATCGGATCTTGGCTGGATGCCAGACTGGATGATGAAAGCGTCGCGACCGGGAACCCTCACGGACACATGGCCCGAATAGTCGATCAGATCCTCCATGACCATGATGCGCGTCGCCGCGGCGACCTGAGCGCGGAGCTTCTGATTTGAATTCGATTGATCCATGGATCGGTCCCGTCGGCGTGAGAGCATCAGACGATTACGAGCGAGATCCGTCGCCTGAAGCTGAGACCACGCGGGCGTTCCTCGTCTAATCTTACTCTCATCAAGCATGACCGATGCTGCAGGGCAAGAGCGGCGCATCAGTTGCGGATAGGGCAGCGTGAAACCTTGCTTTCGAGCGCGTGAATATTCGATTTAAATTATTGATATTATTATATTTTATAGCACAACAACCAGCAACTCGCCACTCTCGTTTCGTGGCGGTTCGCCGCCTTGCCAAGGCGCCACATCTCTGTTTGACTCCTTGCACAGCAAAAACACAATACGGGGAGGTATTGTGACTGAGGTTTCTTTCGCCAAGGACGACGCGCAATTCATCTGGCCTGGCGAAGATACGTCGCGCGCGCCTTACTGGGTCTACACCGATCCAAAGGTCTATGCGCTGGAGCAAAAGAGGCTGTTTCAGGGTCCGGTCTGGAACTTCCTCGGCCTCGACATCGAGATCCCCAACCCCGGCGATTACAAGACCACCTTCGTCGGCGACGCGCCGATCATCATGGTCCGCACCATGGACGGGAGCATCAATGCGCTGATGAACCGTTGCTCTCACAAGGGCTCGCTCATCTGCTACAAGCCGCGCGGCAATGTGCGCGAGCTGACCTGCGTCTATCACAACTGGACCTTCGACCTCGAAGGCAAGCTGACCGGCGTCGCCTTCCGCAAGGGCGTGGGTGGTAAGGGGGGCGTGGGGGCTGAGTTTGACGCTAATGACCACAACCTTGTGCGGCTAGGCGTCGAGACCTATCGCGGCCTCGTCTTCGGTTCCTTCTCACAGGAGACGCCCAACTTCCGCGACTATATCGGCGCCGAACTCATCGCATCGATCGACCGCGTGTTCATAAAACCGCTGAAGGTGCTCGGCTATCACAGCCAGATGCTGCCGAATAACTGGAAGCTCTATGCGGAGAACAACAAGGACTCCTATCACGCGAGCCTTCTGCACGTGTTCCACAACACATTCGGCGTGGTGCGTCCCAACATGGGCGGCGGCATCAAGCTGAGCGAGAACGGTTGGCACCACCTGAGCTATACCGAGCGCACGCCGCCCAATGATGACGAGACGGGCCGCGAGAAGGTCCGCTCGCTCAAGGAGCAATACAAGCTGCATGATTCCGCGATGATGGAGCATCGGCTGGAGCTGGGCGATCTCGTCACCAACTCCATCCAGACCATCTTCCCCAATCTCGTGGTGCAACAAATTCTCAACTGCCTCGCGGTGCGCCAACTCATCCCGCGCGGCGTCGATTCAAGCGAGCTCGTCTGGACCGTGCTCGGCTTTGAAGACGACACGCCTGACATGCTCGAACTGCGCTTGCAGGCGAACAATCTCGTTGGCCCCGCCGGCTTCATCTCCATGGAGGACGGCTGCGTTGGCGGCTTCGTCCAGCGCGCGGCGAAGGGCGATCCTGACGGCCAGACCATCATGCCCATGGGCGGGCGCGCCATTGAGCCGAGCGCCGGATCGCGCGTCACCGAATCCGCCGTGCGCGGATTCTGGAAGGGCTGGCGCGAATGTATGAAGATCTGACATGGG
>CANGOK010000159.1 GCA_947455285.1 Beijerinckiaceae bacterium
GGCGCCGATCTCGTGGAGACGAACACTTTCTCCTCCACCTCGATCGCGCAAGCTGATTACGGGCTCGAAGCACATGTCGTCGATCTCAATCGTTCTGGCGCGCGGTTGGCGCGCGAAGCAGCCGATCTTGCGGAGGCGCAGGATGGGCGCAGGCGCTTTGTTTGCGGCGCCATTGGCCCCACAAACCGCACGGCGTCTCTGTCGCCAGATGTGAATGATCCCGGCTTTCGCGCGGTGACTTTCGATGAGTTGCGCCTCTCATACGGTGAGGCGGCGCAGGCCCTTATCGAAGGCGGCGCCGATGCGATCCTGCTTGAGACCATCTTTGACACGCTGAACGCCAAGGCCGCGCTCTTTGGGGTTTGGGAGGCGTTTGATCGTCTCGGCTCGCGTCTTCCTATTCTGTTGTCGGGCACGATCACCGATCTTTCCGGCCGCACCCTGTCAGGCCAGACGCCTGCCGCCTTCTGGCATTCGCTGCGTCATGCAGAACCCTTCGCCGTCGGCTTCAACTGCGCGCTCGGCGCGCGTGAACTGCGTCAGCATGTGGCCGAGATTTCGCGCATCGCCGACACTTTCACGCTCGCCTATCCCAACGCCGGCCTGCCCAATGAATTCGGGCTCTATGATGAGAGCCCGGACTATATGGCCTTCATGCTCGGCGAATTCGCCGAAAGCGGCCTCGTCAACATCGTCGGCGGTTGCTGCGGCACCACGCCCGCCCATGTCGCGGCTTTCGCTGATCGCGTGAAGGGCATGAGCCCGCGCCGTCCGCCGAAGGTCGAGCCCATGCTGCGGCTATCGGGGCTTGAGCCCTTCACGCTCACGAAGGACGTTCGTTTCGTCAATGTGGGCGAGCGCACCAATGTCACGGGATCCGCGCGGTTCCGCAAACTCATCAAAAATGGCGAATATTCCGCCGCGCTCGATGTGGCGCGCGAGCAGGTCGCCAATGGCGCGCAGATCATCGACATCAATATGGATGAAGGGTTGCTGGATTCTCAGCGCGCCATGGAGGATTTTCTCCACCTCGTCGCCTCCGAGCCCGACATCGCCCGCGCGCCCATCATGGTCGATTCCTCGAAATTCGAGGTCATCGAAGCGGGTCTGAAGTGCATTCAGGGCAAGGCCGTGGTGAATTCGATTTCGCTCAAGGAGGGCGAAGCGAAATTCATCGAACAGGCGCGTCTTGTGCGCCGCTATGGCGCCGCCGTCGTCGTCATGGCCTTTGATGAAGCAGGGCAGGCCGACACTTTCGCTCGCAAGGTCGAGATCTGCGAACGCGCCTATAAGGTGCTGACGCAGGAAGTCGGCTTTCCCCCCGAAGACATCATCTTCGATCCCAATATTTTCGCTGTGGCGACGGGAATCGAGGCCCATGATAATTATGGCGTCGATTTCATCGAGGCGACGCGGGAGATCCGCACACGTCTGCCCCATGCTCATGTCTCCGGCGGCGTTTCCAACCTCTCCTTCTCGTTTCGCGGCAATGATGCAGTGCGTGAGGCGATGCATTGCGTGTTTCTGTTCCACGCCATCAAGGCTGGGCTCGACATGGGCATCGTCAATGCAGGCGCGCTGCAGGTCTATGAGAAGATCCCGCTGGAATTGCGCGAGGCCTGCGAGGACGTTGTCCTCAACCGCCGCGCCGATTCCACCGAACGCCTGCTCGCCATCGCCGATCAGTTCAGGGGCAAGGGCGTCGAGACGAAGGAAAAGGATCTCGCCTGGCGCGAACAGCCGTTCGACAAGCGGATCGAATACGCCCTTGTGAACGGAGTCACCGATTTCATTGAACAGGATGTGGAGGAGGCCCGTCTCGCCCTGCCTCGACCGCTCGATGTGATCGAGGGACCGTTGATGGCCGGCATGAATGTGGTCGGCGACCTCTTCGGCGCCGGCAAGATGTTTCTGCCGCAGGTCGTGAAATCCGCGCGCGTGATGAAACAGGCCGTCGCGGTGCTCATGCCTTACATGGAGGCTGAAAAGGCGGCCGGTGGCGCGGGGCGCTCCAGCGCGGGCAAGATCCTCATGGCCACCGTGAAGGGCGATGTGCACGATATCGGCAAGAATATCGTCGGCGTCGTGCTCGCCTGCAACAATTACGAAATCATCGACCTTGGCGTCATGGCGCCAGCATCGAAAATCATCGAGACCGCGCGCCGTGAAAAGGTGGATGTGATCGGCCTCTCCGGCCTCATCACGCCCTCGCTCGACGAGATGTGCTTTGTCGCGAGCGAAATGGAGCGCGAGGGTTTCGACATTCCGCTGCTGATCGGCGGCGCCACGACAAGCCGTGTCCATACGGCGGTCAAGATCCATCCCAACTACGAACGCGGCCAGAGCGTTTATGTGACCGATGCTAGCCGCGCCGTGGGCGTGGTGTCGGCGTTGCTTTCGCCAGATACGCGCAAGAGCTATGTCGACACATTGCGGGCTGAATATCGCAAGGTTGCTGACGCTCACGCGCGGGCGGAGAGTGAGAAGCAGAGGCTCCCGCTGGCCCGCGCCCGCGCCAACGGCATGCGCACGGATTGGGCCGCCTATCAGCCGCCAAAGCCGCTCTTTACGGGCACGCGCACCCTGCGCAGCTATGACGTCGCCGAACTCGCACCCTATATCGACTGGACGCCTTTCTTCCAGACATGGGAGATGAAAGGCCGTTATCCCGCGTTGCTCGACGATCCGCGCCAAGGCGCCGCCGCGCGCAAGCTCTTTGATGACGCTCAGCTAATGCTGAAACGCATCATCGAAGAACGCTGGTTCAACCCCAAGGCGGTGATCGGCTTCTGGCCCGCGCAGACTGATGGTGATGACATTCGCCTTTATACCGGCGAGTCTCGTACGGCGACGCTTGCGACCCTTCACACACTGCGTCAGCAATTGCTGCGGCGTGATGGTCGCCCCAATATCGCTCTATCGGATTTCGTCGCGCCCGTTGGCGGGCCTGCCGATTGGGTTGGCGCTTTCGTCGTCACGGCGGGCGCTGAGGAAGAAAAGATCGCGGCGCGTTTTGCGCAGGCCAATGATGATTACGGTTCTATCATGGTCAAGGCGCTGGCGGACCGCATCGCCGAGGCTTTCGCCGAGCGCATGCATGAGCGCGTGCGCCGCGAGTTCTGGGCCTATGCGAGCGATGAGGCGCTGTCTCCTGAGGAGATCATCTCGGAAGCCTATCGCGGCATTCGTCCTGCGCCCGGCTATCCCGCGCAGCCCGATCATACGGAAAAGCGTGTGATCTTCGATCTTCTCGCCGCAGAGCGTCGCACGGGCGTCACGCTGACCGAGAGCTTCGCCATGTGGCCCGGCTCCTCGGTCTGCGGCCTCTATTTCTCGCACCCCGACGCGCATTATTTCGGCGTGGCGAAAGTCGAGCGAGATCAGGTGGAGGATTACGCTGAGCGCAAGGGCATGGGCGTAGCTGAGGTGGAGCGTTGGCTTGCGCCTGTGCTCAATTACGATCCGCTGCGGATGAACGAGGCGGCGGAGTAAGTCCCGCCGCCCTGATCTTTATTTAGCGTCCCATGCCCTTCTTCACCCGCGCCACGATGGCGGGCGAGGTGGCGAACATATTGGCAATGACCTGTTGCAGCTCGGCGCCGGACGTCGGCACGGCCTCGATGTTCATCTTGCGTGCATCGGCCTGAAGTTCTTCGTCGGCGATGGTCTCGAGGAAGATCTTGCGCAGGGCCTCCACACGATCAGCAGGAACCCCGGGCGGCAGGATGAAGGGGCGGCTGAAGGCGTTCTGAGCGTAGAACATCTGCAGCGCCTGCTTGTCTTCCTCGCTCTTCGCCAGCGAATAGATCAGCGGAACCTTGATCGCGTTGAGTTCAGGATGGCCCTTGAGATCTTCCTGCGCAAAGACCGTTGCGAACATGTCGCCCTTGAGGATGTCAGGATATTGCACCTTCACCGTCGACCAGCCGAGGCCGCAGATGCCCTGCACCTCGTTCTTTTCGATGGCGAGCGTGACTTCGCGCGAACCCTGATAGCCCGTCACGAGGCGGAACTGCGCCCCAAGAAGTCCCTTCACGATATTGGGGAAGTCGGCGGTGGTGCTGCCGGGCGCCGTGGCGCCGATGATGAGATCGGTCTTGAGGAAGTCCTCAAGGCTCTTCACGCCTGCGTCCCGGCGCAATAGGCACACCAGCACTTCGGCGTTGGCGTTGCCGATATAGTTGAACTTCGTCGGATCATACCCGCGATGATTTTCGCTGAGCAGCGGGTCGATGATCACGCTTGGAAAGGTGATGCCCATATAGGTGCCGTCCTTGGGGACCAGCGTATAGAGGTTGTTGGCGAGCACATTGCCGCCGGCGCCCGGCACGTTCGAGACGACGACCGTGGGCTTGCCGGGGATATGCTTGCCCATATGGCGCGAGAGCAGTCGGCCGAAGGTGTCGAGGCCGCCGCCGGGGGACGAGCCGACCGCAATGGTCACGGTCTTGTCCTTGTAGAATTTCGCCAGCGCTTCGTCTTCGAGCGCCATGGCGCCTGTCATGGCGCCCATCATCATGGCGCCTGCCGCCAGCGCGCCCCGTAGATCCCACGAACCCATCTAGAAATGCTCCTTGCAAAGGCGGCGTTGCCTCGCAAGCCGTCTGCCTGCATGATGCTTTACAACAAATTTCAAAAAGGGGGCGCCCCATGGCGCCGCCAAAGATCTCGGGAGGATCTGAATGCGTCGCTTCATCGCGGCCGCCGCTCTGGCGGCGACCTTCGCCCTGCCCAGCGTCGCCTTCGCGCAGGACTATCCTAATCGGTTGGTGCGCCTCATCGTCAATTCGCAGGCAGGCGGCACGGCGGACGCCACCGCGCGGCTTCTTGCTGATGAGTTGTCGCACCGCTGGTCACAGCCGGTGGTGGTTGAGGATGTGGTCGGGGCAGGTGGCAATATTGGGGCGGCGCAGGTCCTGCGGTCCGAGCCCGACGGCTATACGCTGCTGGTGAGCCATCCCGGGCCGATCACCATCAACAATCTGCTGTTCAAATCCCTGTCCTACGATCCGGCCAAGATCGCGCCCGTTTCGGTTCTGATCACTTTTCCGAATGTGCTCGTGGTCAGCAAAGCGCTGAGGATCAACACGCTCGCCGAATTGATCGCCCACGCCAAGGCCAATCCCGGCAAGATCACCTATGGGTCGCAGGGCATCGGCACCACGACGCATCTCGCCGGCAGCCTCCTGTCGGAGCGCCTGGGCGCGGGGATGATCCATGTGCCCTATCGCGGCAGCCCGGCGGCCATTCTCGATTTGACGGCGGGACGCCTCGACATGATGTTCGACAACATGGGCACCGCCGTTCCCCAGCATAAGGCAGGCTCGACCCGCATCATCGCGGTGGCCGACGACAAGCGCTCGCCGATCCTGCCGGATGTGCCGACCATGGCGGAGGCGGGGCTGCCGGGGTTCCGATCCGTGACATGGTTCGGGTTGATAGCGCCTGAGCGCACCCCCAAACCCATTGTCGAAAAGCTCCAGAAGGATGTCGCCGCCGTTTTCGCCAATCCTGCCTTTCTGGAGCGGCTGAAGGCGCTCAGCGTCGATCCCGCCGCCATGACGCCGGAGGCTTCCGCCAAGTTCATCGCGGAGGAGACAGTCCTCTGGAGCAAGGTCGTCAGGGACGCGAAAATCAACCCTGCCGATTAGACTGCAGCGACGCGATCAGGTCGCGCAGGGTGATGATGGTGGAGGCGTCGGCGATCCCGTCCACCCGCGCGGGGCGGAACCGCCGCTGGAAGGCGGCCACGACCGCCTCGGTTTCGCGATCGTAGGTCCCGGTCTGGGGGCAGGGATAGCCATAGAGGCCCAGCATGGCCTGCAGGGCCTCCACAGGCTGGCCTTGCTCGCCGGGGGACAGGAAACGCCCGCCCGCGATCGGGGCTGGGGCGACCCAATGGCCGACGCCCCGCTCATGCAGCGCTTCCCATGGGAAATGCTCGCCGGGGTCGCGCTTGCGGCCGGGCGCGATGTCGGAATGGGCGATGATGCGCGCGGGTGCGATTCCATGCCGGGCGATGATGTCGGCGCAAAGCGCGATGACAGCCTTTATCTGCGCGGGCGGATAGGGCGGCAAATCGCCATCGTGCCCAGGGTTCACAATCTCAACGCCGATGGAGCAGGAATTCAGGTCGCTGTCGTCCTTCCAGCGGCCAGCGCCCGCGTGCCACGCGCGCCGCGCCTCGGGCACGAGCTGCAGGATATGGCCGTCCTCAAGGACGAGATAATGAGATGACACTTCCGCCGCCGGATCGCATAGCCGCTCCAGCGCCCCTTGGGCGGTCGGCATGCCCGTGTAATGGAGCAGGATGCTGTCGGGCGTCCGGCCGTTGCGGCGCTCGCCATGGTTGGGCGAGGGGTGGGCTTCGGCTTTGGGGTGGTCTGGGGTGAAAGCGCTCATGCGCCGTGGTCTATCGCCCCCTCGGATGAAATTGAAGGCCCGGCTTCGAGCCGGGCCTTTGTTTGATCAATAGGCCTCGGGCGGCGCGTAGCGCGCGCAGTAGCGCGTGCCATTGTAATCATAGCGGAAGCGCAGGCAACGCGGTGGCGGCTCTGAGCTGGCGCCGAGGATGCTGCCGGCAGCTGCGCCGATGATGCCGCCCGCAAGGGCGCCGCCGGCCTTGCCTGACGCGGCGCCGCCGATGATGGCGCCGGTCGCGCCGCCCAAGAGCGCGCCATTCACGGCGCGGTCTTCGCGGGTCTGCCCGCAACCGCCGAGCGCGAGGGCGGACGATAGCGCCAGCGCGCAAATCAAGGTCTTTTTCATGGGTTCGCCTCCATAGGGCCGGCGCAGGGGTCCCGGCCATCGACCCGCGATTCACCCTGACTAGGGATCGCAAAACTGAGCAATTCAATCACGTTAAGTCCAAGCCGTCCATGTGCGCCAAGGCAACACTGCGAGTTTAAAATGAACATTGGGAGTGAGTGACCACTAAATCGGGGATTAATTCTCGAGCTTTATAAATATATAAATTTCATGAAATTTCATTTCAGCGTTTATGTTCATCTAATGTCCGAAAATTGCAATATTTCTCTCCAAATTTAGAATAATAATATTCAAATTATTGGCTCATGATTGCCGGTTTGACGCCTCATTGTTCGGTATTTTCCAGGCCTGTCACAGAAACAGGAACAGGAAGCTTTCTTGATGAAAAGCAGAACTTTCAACATGCGTCGATCAGTTGTTCTCGCCCTCGCTTTTGCGGCGCTCTCCAATATTCCAGCCGAGGCCCGGTCCCGGCATCATCGCAGCCATGGCCATGCTGCATCTCAGGCGTTGGCCTATGCGCCTTCGGACGAATCCGTTTCTGGCGCCCGCGCCTCACGCGCCATTGACGCTGGTCTTTCCGCCGCTGTGGAGCGCCAGCCCTCGCTGCGCCAGAGTGTCGACAAGGGTGGCCTTCGCGCCATGGTCGCCCGACATGCCGCCCAGAACGGCGTGCCTTTCACGCTGGCTGACGCAGTGGTGAAGGTGGAGAGCAACTACAATCCGCGCGCCACCAATCGAAGCGGCGCCATGGGTCTTATGCAGATCAAGACCCAGACCGCGCGTGGCGAGGGGTTCTCCGGCAGTTCTTCGGATCTTCTCAATCCCGAGACCAACATCCGTTTCGCCATGCGCTATCTGGCGACGGCCTACCGCATGTCTGGCGGTGATCTCTGCGGCACGGTGATGCGCTAC
>CANGOK010000160.1 GCA_947455285.1 Beijerinckiaceae bacterium
GCGACGCCAGCCAGATCGCTATCCGAGAATGAAAGAAAGAGAATATCGGCGGGCGTCTGCCCAAGGTCGATCGCAGCTGCGCCTTCGTCGAGCGATACAGTATCTGTTCGAAGAAGGTGCATGGCGGCGCCCGTTACTGCGCCGACAAGGCTGCGCTGATCGCAGAGCGATCAATGCCCTTTTCGCCGATAAAGACGAGGCTGCCAGAGCGGGGAGCATCCGCAGGCCATGCGCCATCGAAATGATTACGGAACCGCGTTCCCACGCCCTGCACCAGAAGCCGCATGGGCTTGCCCGAGACCTCCACATATCCCTTGATGCGCAGCACGTCATGGGCGCTGGCGATATCTTGCAGGCGCGCGATGAAGGCAGCCGTATCGGCGATGGCCTTCACAGGCAGCGCGAAACTGTCGAAATCCTCGTGATCGTGATCCTCCTCGCCATCATGATGCGAGGGGCGGTTCGCGAGATCATCTTCCGCCTGCGCCTTCAGCCCCAGCAGGATTTCAGCGGCGACCTTGCCCTCGCGCGTCTCGACGATGCGCACCGCGCGCGGAACGGCGGCCTCGATTTCGGTGGAGACGCGCTTGATCTCCTCGCCCTCCATCAGATCGGTCTTATTGAGGACGATGAGATCGGCGCAGAGAAGCTGATCCGTATAGACTTCCTCAAGCGGGTTATCATGGTCGATGGCCATGTCTTCGGCGCGCTGGGCCAGAAGCTTCTCGGGATCATCAGCGAAGCGCCCCGCCGCGACCGCAGCGCCATCGACGACCGCAATCACCGCATCAACGGTCAGACGCGCGCGGATGGGCGGCCAGTCGAAGGCCTTCACGAGCGGCTTTGGC
This sequence comes from Beijerinckiaceae bacterium, assembly GCA_947455285.1. GTDB lineage: Bacteria > Pseudomonadota > Alphaproteobacteria > Rhizobiales > Beijerinckiaceae > Terripilifer. Next base: position 849 of record CANGOK010000160.1, read on the forward strand.
AAGGCGAGGCCTGATGTTTCTATGACGATATGATCGGGGCGCTGCGGCAGGCTGAGAAGCCGCTCCATCGCTGGCGCGAAATCGTCCGCCACCGTGCAGCAGATGCAGCCATTGGCGAGCTCCACGATATTCTCTTCAGGACAGCTTTCGACGCCGCACGAACGCAGAATGTCGCCATCGACGCCGACATCGCCAAATTCGTTGATGATGAGCGCAAGCCGACGGCCACCCGCATTCTCCAGCAGGTTGCGGATCACAGTCGTCTTTCCCGCGCCCAGAAAGCCCGTGATGATCGTGACCGGAATTTTGGTGAAATCAGCGGTCATGGGTTCATCTCCGAAACAGATTTGAGCGGGGGCACGCGCGATATGACGCCGCGCTTGAGCGGCTCGGGCCGCTGCTTCCAGGGGATCAGGCCATCGCTCGTGGCGCCATAGAGCGCGGCGCCTTCGAGGATCACTTCGGCGCCAGCATCAGCGGGAAGATCGCCGTAAACATAGGTCCATTTGCCGGGGGCGGCGAAACTGATGGTGCAGGCGCGCTTGCACACGCTCAGGCATTCCACCGGCACGATCTCGACCGCCGCCTGCCGCTCGCCCGCCAATGCGCCGAGCGCCCTATGCAGGCGCGCGCCAGAGCGCTCATGGGCCGGCAGGCCGGCTTCATCGGCCAGCTTGCAGGTGGTGCAGACATAGATATGCGTGGTCGCCATCGCCCTGTCCTGTCAGCGCCTCGCTGAGGGCGAGGCAGGGGCGCGGAGCCGGCGAAAGCCGTGTTCATGGCCGAGAGGCGATAAACAGCCCCGGGGCACCCCGCCCGGAGCGTTGCATGAGGTCGATGGCAGGTCTCCTGGCTTGCGGATCAACGTCCCTTGCCGCCTTCCCAGCCCATCCCAAGGGATCAGCCAGTGGCTTTGAGGCAAGTGACTACCCGCTCACAGTTGCGAGGGCAGCTATGGAATGGGCGGTTTGCGCCGCCGTCACCATATTCCCGATTAACCCTCCTGAGAGGGACCAATCAACCTTAATACCGTGCGGGAGCGGGGCATTGATGTCAATTCCCTTTCCGTGGCATCCCTTGGCGCTTCATGGGCGCTCCGGGCGCCGCCACACCTGACAGGCCCACTGAAATGAGCGCACAGGACACCGACGCCGAGCGCCGCCATCGCGAGAAGATGGCGAAGCGCAAACAGGTTCAGGATGCTGAAGTCGCCTCCAAGACCATCGCAGAGAAGGCCCTGCTCATCGTCAACACTGGGCCGGGCAAGGGAAAGTCCACCGCCGCTTTCGGCCTGATTATGCGCGCGCTCGGCTATGGCTGGCGCGTGGGCGTGGTGCAGTTCATCAAGGGCGCGTGGGAGACGGGCGAGCGCAAGACCCTCGCGCATTTTCCCGATCAGGTCTCATGGCATACGATGGGCGAGGGCTTCACCTGGGAGACGCAGGACCGCGCACGGGATGTGGCGGCGGCGCAAGCTGCCTGGGGCAAGGCGCTTGATCTCATGGCCGACCCCTCGATCCGCCTGTTGGTGCTTGATGAGCTCAACATCGCCCTGCGCTATGATTATCTTCCGTTCACCGAGGTGATTGATGCGCTCAAGGCCCGCCGCAGCGATCTGCATGTGGTCGTGACCGGCCGCAACGCGAAGCCCGAATTGATCGAGGCGGCGGATCTCGTCACCGAGATGGTCGCGGTGAAGCATCATTTCTCTGCGGGCGTGAAGGCGCAGGAGGGGATCGAGTTTTGAGCCCCAGGCGCGGCAAGGCCCTCATGATTCAGGGCGTGGGCTCCGACGTCGGCAAATCGCTGATCGTCGCCGGGCTCTGCCGCGCCTTCCGCAAGCGCGGGCTCAAGGTGCGCCCCTTCAAGCCGCAGAACATGTCGAACAATGCGGCGGTGACGGCTGACGGCGGCGAGATCGGCCGCGCGCAGACTCTTCAGGCGCGGGCCTGCGGCGCTCCGGCCAGCGTGCATATGAACCCGGTTCTGCTGAAGCCCCAGAGCCAGATTGGCTCGCAGATCGTCGTGCAGGGCAAGGTGATCGGCAACGCCAATGCGCGCGATTATCAGGCGCTCAAGCCGCGCCTCATGGGCGCCGTGCTCGAGAGCTTCGAGCTTCTGCGGTCTGAAGCGGATCTGGTGATCGTCGAAGGCGCAGGCAGCGCGGCGGAGATCAACCTGCGCGCCAACGACATCGCCAACATGGGCTTCGCCCGCGCCGCCAATACGCCCGTGATCCTTCTGGGCGATATCGACCGGGGCGGCGTCATCGCGCAGATCGTCGGCACGCAGGCGGTGATCGCGCCAGAGGATGCGGCGCTGGTCGTGGGCTTCATGGTCAACCGCTTTCGTGGCGACCCAACCCTGTTCGAGGCGGGGCTGCTGGCCATAGCGGAACGCTCGGCCTGGCCATCGCTCGGCCTCATCCCCTATTTCGCGCAGGCCTCACGCCTGCCTGCGGAAGACGCGCTGGCGCTCGACCAACGGAATGAGCCCGGCGACGCCCCCGTCACCATCGCCGTGTTGCAACTGCCCCGCATTTCCAATTTTGATGATTTCGACCCTCTGAAGGGCGAGCCCGGCGTGCGGCTTGTCTTCGTGCGGCGGGGGGAGACGATCCCGGTCGAAGCGCAACTGGTGATCATCCCGGGCTCAAAAGCGACCATCGCCGACCTCGCGGCCCTGCGCTCCGAGGGCTGGCACATAGACCTCGCCGCCCATGAGCGGCGCGGCGGAAAGGTGCTGGGGATCTGCGGCGGCTATCAGATGCTGGGCCGGAGCATCGAGGACCCGCAGGGGCTTGAGGGCGAAACCCGCGCCTGCGAGGGGCTTGGCATGCTCAACGTGCGAACGGTGATGACGCCATCCAAGGCGCTGGAGCAGGTTTCCGGCCGCTGCCTGCCGGAAGGCGCGCCCTTCAGCGGTTATGAGATTCATATCGGACGCACAGACGGCGCCGATGCGCAGCGGCCAGTTCTCGAAATGGCCGATGGACGACGCGACGGCGCCATTTCAGCAAACGGGCGCGTGCGCGGCCTCTATGTGCATGGACTTTTCAACGATGATGGACAGCGCAAGGCATGGCTGAAATGGATCGGCGCAGGGGCTTCTGATTTCGCCTATGAGCAGAGCATCGAGGACACGCTCGATGCGCTGGCGGCGCATCTTGAGCAGCACATCGATTGCGACAGGATCCTCAGCCTAGCGCGATGACGAGCGCCGCTGCGCCGAACACGACCAAGGCCTGAACGACGAGCGCACGGCGATAGAGCCGCAGCGCATTGCGGATGTCTCTGGCGGCGGCCTCCGCCCGGCCTGAGCCCATGTAGGCGTCCTCAGTCAATTCCGAGCCGTAGACGCGCGGTCCAGCGAGCCTGAGCCCCAGCGCCCCCGCCATGGCCGCCTCCGGCCAACCGGCGTTGGGCGAGCGATGGCGCCTCGCGTCACGCCAGACCGCCACGGAGGCCTCACGGGCCGATAGGGCCGGGGTCAGGGCGGCGGCGATCAGAAGGAACAGCGCCGTCAGCCGCGACGCCGGAAGGTTGATCAGGTCGTCAAACCTCGCCGCAGCCCAACCGAAGGCTTCATGGCGCTTCGTGCGATGGCCGATCATGCTGTCGGCGGTGTTGGCCGCCTTGTAGACGACCCCGCCCGGCAGCCCCCCCACCGCCGTCCAGAACAAGGGCGCCACGACGCCATCGGAGAAGTTTTCCGCAAGGCTCTCGATGGCCGCGCGGCAGACGCCAGCCTCGTCGAGCACCGAAACATTGCGGCCCACGATCATGGAGACGGCCTGTCGTCCGCCCTCCAGCCCCTCGGTTTCGAGCCCCGAAGCGACGGCGGCGACATGCTCGTAAAGGCTGCGCTGGGCGGGCAGGCTCGCCGCAAGGAGGGCGAGGACTGCAAAGCCCGCGTAGCCCGTCAGCATCCCTTGCAGCCCCAGCGCGAGGCCCCAGGTGAGGGCGAGCAGGATCACAAGCGCCCCGCAGCCCGCCAGCTTGCGGGCGGTGAAGGACGCCCCCTCTCGGTTAAGCGAGCGGTCCAGCAGGCGGATCAAGGCGCCAATCCAGGTCACGGGATGGCCGATTGCGCGGTAGACGGCTTGGGGATAACCAAACAGGGCTTCGCAGGTGAGCGCTGCAGCGGCGAGGAGCAGGGACGCGGTGAGCATGAGCCTACCAATGGGCGTGAACAGCGATGCGGAACGGCTCCTCCAGCACGGCGGAAACCTCGCCGCAGCCCGGAGGCTTTTCCCCCGCGCGCCTGAACCGTGGATAGACCTCTCCACCGGGATCAACGCCAGACCTTACCCGGTGGGCGAGATTTCTGCGGCATCATGGCGGCGTTTGCCAGAAGAAAATGCGACGTCCGCGCTGGAAGAGACGGCGAAGCGCGCCTATGGCGCCGCCAAATCAGCCTGCGTCGTCGCAGCGCCCGGCACGCAGGCGCTGATCGGCCTGCTACCCCTGCTCTTCCCCGCCACGCGGGTCGGGATTCTCGATTTCACCTATGGAGAGCACGAACTGTGCTGGACTGGGGCAGGCGCGCAGGTCGAGACAGTCAGGGACCTCGATGCGCTGGCCGCGTTTGACCACGCCGTCATCGTGAACCCCAACAATCCCGACGGGCGGCTGCACGCGCCTTCAGCTCTGCTTGGCCTAGCCGCCAAACTCGCGGCGCGGAGCGGGCGGCTGATCGTGGACGAGGCCTTCGCGGATTTTCTGCCGCAAGAAGCGAGCGTCGCCCCCATTTTGCCGCCAGCTGGTCTGATCGTGCTGCGCTCGTTCGGAAAGGCCTATGGGCTGGCGGGCCTGCGGCTTGGCTTCGCGCTTGCGGGCGCTGAGGACGCCGCACGGTTGCGCCGCGCGCTGGGGCCTTGGCCGGTTTCGGGCGCTGCCATCGAGATCGGTCTTCGCGCCCTTGGCGACCACCTATGGCTGGACAAGGCCCGCGCCCACGCACAGCATGATGCGGAACGCCTCGATCAACTCCTGCGCGCGGCGGGCTTCGCGCCTGCAGGCGGAACGCCGCTCTTTCGCTGGGTCGGATGCGGCGACGCCCATGCGGCCTTCCGCAAACTCGCGGAGGCCGGGGTTTTGGCGCGCGCCTTCAAGAGCGAGCCTCAGGCGCTGCGCTTTGGCGTGCCCGCAGATGAGGCTGTCTGGGAGGAGCTCGCCCGGCGGCTGGAGACGATCCGCCTCTGACGAGTTCTATTTGGCCATGGCTCCCCTCGCCGCTTCGATTTTCTCCTTCACGGCGTCAAGATTGAAGCTGGCGCCTTTCTGCATCGGCGGGAAATCAATTGCGGTCTGCGCGAGCTTTTCAACCGCCTGCTGGACGAACACATAACGCCAGAATTCGTATTGAAACCAGCTGAAGTAATTCTGCGACCCCACCTTCGTCCCGTCGCCCGGCCAACCCGTTCGCTCGAACGGGTCGAGGCGCAGATTGGTTATGAAGGGCACGTCGACCTTGTCCTTGGCGCCTAGCCAACCCGAGGGCTGGTCAATGAAGCGATATTTGTAATCGTCGATCCGCACGGCGCCGAGTTCGCTTTCGCCAAAATACCAGATCTCATGGCGGTTCGATGGACCCTTGCCTGTGATCATGTCGAGCTGGTTATAGCCATCGAGATGCACCTTGTAGTCGCGTCCGCCTATCATTTTGCCCTTCTTCAGCGCCTCGGCGATGTCTGGATCGCCGGCGGCGGCCATGAAAGTGGGGAACCAGTCGAGCCCCGAAATGATGCCATTCTCCACCTTGCCCGCCGGAGTCTTGCCCGGCCAACGCAGAATGGCTGGCGCCCTGAAGCCTCCCTCCATCACGGTGCCCTTTGCTTGCGCGAATGGCGTCTGCCCACCATCGGGCCAAGTGAAGACCTCCGTGCCATTGTCGGTGGTGATGAGGACGATGGTGTTGTCGTCCACGCCAAGATCCACCAGCTTTTTCATGACAAGACCGATGTCGTCATCGAACTGCGCCATGCCAGCTTCCTGAATGGACCAGCCATTCGTGGAATTCCGCATGGCCTGATATTTCGGCGACAGATGCGTGACGATATGCATGCGCGTGGGATTGAGCCAAACGAAGAAAGGCTTGTTCTCCGCCTTGGCCTTCTCCATGAAGCCCAGCGCCAGATCGCGGATCTCGTCATCAACGGTTTCCATGCGCACAGGACAAAGCTCGCCTGCATCCTGAATTCGCTGCTTGCCAACCTTTCCCCAGCGCGGATCGACCGTGGGGTCGTCCACATCGCTCGCCCATGAGTGAACCATGTTGCGCGGGCCTATCTGCGCCTTGAGGTCCTGCGGATAATTGGGGTGGCAGGGATCCTCCATCGCATCTAGGTGATAAAGATATCCCATGAACTCATCGAAGCCATGCACAGTGGGCAGAAACTCGTTCTTGTCGCCAAGATGGTTCTTGCCGAATTGGCCGGTCGCATAACCAAGCTCCCTGAGTGCGGTGGCGATCGTGACAGCCTCAGCAGGCAGCCCGAGCGGCGCGCCCGCCTGCCCCACGGTCGTCATGCCCGTGCGGATCGGCAATTCGCCGGTGATGAAAGCCGCGCGTCCCGCCGTGCAGCTCGCCTCCGCATAATAATCGGTGAAGACCATGCCTTCCGAGGCGATCCTGTCGATATTAGGCGTGCGCCCCGCCATAATGCCGCGATGATAGGCGCCGATATTCCACATTCCGATGTCATCGCCCATGATGACGACGATATTGGGCCGTCGCTGCTCTGCAGTGCGTACAGGCGGCTGCGGTTGGGCGCGCGCGCTTGA
>CANGOK010000161.1 GCA_947455285.1 Beijerinckiaceae bacterium
GCGAGATCGCCCTTTGTGAAGTCGAAGCCCGGAAATTGCCGGAGTTGCGCGAGCCGCGCTTCCTTCAGGCTGACGTCATAATAGGAATTGAGGTTGTCGAGGCCGATGACCTCGCAGCCTGCCTCGAGAAGGCGGCGCGCGAGATGGAAGCCGATGAAGCCCGCCGCGCCCGTAACCAGCACCGGCGCCTGTCGCAAAGTCTCCATAGCCATGTTCGTGTCGTTGCGGGCGGTCATCGCGTCAGTCCCCGTTACGCGTCTGCCTGTAGGGGGAAACGAGGCGCTGATCAACATGATGGCTCGGCTACCAAAGGGTTCACAAATGCGCGAGCATGATATGTAGTATGCGAGTGGTCGGGGCATTTTCATGAGCGATGTTTTCAACGACGAACTTTCCGCGCTTGTCGGTTTTTCCGGCAATCCGCTCGATCGCTTGTCTGAATTGCGCGATGACGCCGGCAAGCTGGCGGAGTTGGCCTTGCGAGCGGACGCCCGCAGCCTTGTGTTCGTCGCTGATACGCCCGTGCTCAAGCAGACGCCCGGCGGGTTCGATGCGTTTTTCACCCTTGCCGAAGCCGAGGCTCTTGGCGACCGCCTTGAGCGGGTCCTGCTTGGCCGAACCGACCAGGCGACCGTTTTCGCCACCTCGCTCAAGCCCGAAACTGCGCGGCGCAGCGAGCCGAATGGCTCGCTCGCGATCCCGGGCCGGGAGGATCTTGCGCTCATCGACCTCCGCAGTCTTGCCGTCAAGGCAGCGCTGGAACGTCCCGTCATCGCCATGATGGCGCAGGCTAAGAGCGTTCTCTTCTGGCATGACAGGCATCGCTTCTGCTCAAGATGCGGCGCCCCCAGCAAGATGGCCTCGGCAGGCTGGAAACGCGAATGCGCGGCCTGCGACACCCCGCATTTTCCCCGCACCGATCCGGTCGTGATCATGCTGGCGACGCGCGGCGAGCGCTGCCTGCTCGGCCGTCAGGCCCGGTTTGCGCCGGGTATGTATTCGGCTCTGGCGGGTTTTTTGGAGCCGGGCGAGACCATCGAGGCGGCGGTGCGGCGCGAGGTGATGGAGGAGGCCGGCGTGCGCGTGGGCCGCGTGACCTATCTAGCCTCCCAGCCCTGGCCCTTTCCCGCCACCCTGATGATCGGCTGCCTTGCTGAAGCCTTGAGCGATGATATCGTTGTCGATTATGCTGAGCTTGAGGATGCGCGCTGGTTCACTCGCGCCGAAGTGCAGGAAATGTTGGGCGGCGCCCACGAGAATGGACTGGGCGCGCCGCAGCCTATCGCTATCGCGCGGTCTCTGATGCGTGCATGGGCATTCGCCCAAGTTGATAAGTTTTAATTTTCAAGACATGCAACTTTTCATAGAAACGTAAGCGTTGCGCGTAGTAATCGGATTTAGTTATCAAATGATAATTTTCATTCGATATAAATCTCTGCTGTAATGAGAAATGTTATAAAAACGAAGATCATTGGTTGCCGTAGCTGGATTCTTGGTGTTACTAGCGATAACTCACAACACGGTCGCATAATCAATCCGATCAGCGAATCATCGCAACTTCGCCTGGAACGAAAATGACGACTGATCCAGAGGATCCGCAAATGACCATCAGAACAGATGGCCAACCAGATTCGCCTATGCAACGTCAAAGGGCAAAAAGATTGCCTGCGGCGGAACGTAAGGCCGTGATCTTGCGCGAAGCTTCACTATTTTTCGCCAGCGAAGGCTTTTCCGCATCGACGCGGGATCTGGCGGACCGCCTTGGTGTGCGTCAAGCTTTACTATACAAATACTTTCCATCCAAAGAAGCTCTACTTGACGCTATCTTTGAGGAAGTGCTTGCAGTTCACTGGGTCATGGAATGGGCCAATGTGTTCTCCAACCAGTCCATGAGCATCGAAGAGAAGCTGAATCATTTCTATTCCGAACATCTGAAAAACGAAGATGGCATCGGCTTGCGCCTATTCCTGCGCGCAGCGCTTGATGGCTGGTCCCTGTCCGCCCGAAGGATGGAGCTTGTGCGGGCGAAGCTTGTGCGGCCCCTCATCGCCGAAATGCGGCGTGAGGCGAAACTGCCGGGTTTCGAGTCCGCGCCCCTGATGTGGGGCGAGCTTGAGCTCGTCATGACATTGCACGCCTCGGTCATCTTTTATTCCATGCGCCTGCACATTTATGGGGGCCAAATGCCGGCCGATACGTCGGCGGTGCTGCACTTTTACATTTCCTATTTTCTGGGCGGCGCTAGCGCGAGCCTCCTGCGCCTGCATGGTCCTGATGCGCCCGCCAGCCTCAAACTGCCTGTTCCGCCCGTGAAGGCCGCCGCTTAATCCATCTGGCTTCACTCGGAGTTATGCAAACTTCGTTGATTGTGATGAATCTGATTGACGACTTGACCGCCGGGGCCATACATAAGTCTCAGATCCCTGACCTTAACCGTTGAAGCGGGGCTAGCCTCCCGCAACGGACGGGCCGTTGGGTATGAGGAAACTGATGATTCGTATGATGCGCAGCCTGCCCGACGCCCCCTTGAGGACCCGGATTGTCACGGTCTTCGGCTTGCTGATCCTCGGCAATGTGGCGGCCTGGGCTATGGCTTTCGCCTCTTTTCATCAAGAACCGGTCCTGCTTGGCACGGCCTTCCTCGCCTATGTCCTTGGCCTGCGCCATGCGGTCGACCCCGATCATATCGCAGCGATCGACAATGTGACCCGCAAGCTCATGCAGGAAGACCAGAAGCCCGTCACCGTGGGGTTCTGGTTCGCCCTCGGCCATTCGACCATCGTCGTCGTCGCGGCGGCCCTGCTGGCCCTTACCGCCGCGAGCCTCAATGAGCAGTTCGAGGATTTCAAGAGCATCGGCGGCGTTATCGGAATATCGGTATCGGCTGGCTTCCTGATCCTGATCGGCCTTTTCAATCTCATGATCCTGTCAGGAGTCTGGAAGACGTTTCGTCAGGCCCGCCGCACGGGTGAGGTCTGCGAGGAGGACACCAACGCCCTGCTCGCCAAGCGCGGTCTGCTGGCGCGTATCCTTCGCCCGCTTTTCGCGCTTATTTCAAAGCCTTGGCATATGTACCCGCTGGGGTTCCTGTTTGCTTTGGGCTTTGACACGGCGACCGAGATCAGCCTTTTCGGCGTTGCGGCGGCCAGCGCCTCCAACGGCGTGTCCTTCTTCGACATCATGTGCTTTCCCCTGCTCTTCATGGCGGGGATGACGCTCGCCGACACTGCTGATGGCGTGCTGATGCTGGGCGCCTATGGCTGGGCCTTCGTGAAGCCGATCCGCAAGCTTTTCTACAATCTGACGATCACGCTGATGTCGGTGCTGGTCGCCTTCGTCATCGGAGCCGTCGAGGCGCTCGGCCTCATCGGCGAGCGTCTAGGTTTGCAGGGCTGGTTCTGGGAGCTGGTGGCAGGCGCCAACGACCAGATGGCCTTTTTCGGCTTCATCATCGTCGGCGTCTTCGCAGCAGCCTGGGCGCTCTCGGCGCTGATCTATCGTCTGGGCGGCTACGACCACCTGGAGATCAAGGTGCAGGCCTGATCTTGCCTACTCGGCCGCCTTCTGCGTTTCCAGCCGGAACGGATGGGCCGCGTAGACGCCGAGGATCTTGACCTCCCGCGAGAAGAACTCCAGCTCCTCCAGCGCCCGGCGCAGCGGCGGGTCTTCTGGGTGGCCGTCCACATCGGCGAGGAACTGGGTCGCAGCGAACTCGCCATCCACCATATAGCTTTCCAGCTTCGACATGTTGACGCCATTGGTGGCGAAGCCGCCGAGCGCCTTGTAGAGGGCGGCCGGCACGTTGCGCACCCGGAAGAGGAAGGTCGTCACCGGGTTCGGTTCGCCTTGCGGCAGCCATTTGGGGGTCTTCGACAGGATGATGAAGCGCGTGGTGTTGTGCTTCTCATCCTCGACATTGGTCGCCAGCGTCTTCAGCCCGTAAATGTCGGCCGCCAGAGCCGGGGCGAGCGAGGCGCGGGTGGGGTCCTTCCATTCGGCGACTTCGCGCGCCGAACCAGCCGTATCGCCGGTCACGACGGGCTTCAGGCCCAATTCCCTGATGATCTTGCGGCACTGTCCCAGCGCATGCACGTGGCTGTAGACCGAGCGGATCGTGGAGATGTCCGCCTCTGGCAGGGCGAGAAGCTGGAAATGGATCGGCAGGAAATATTCGCCGACGATATGCAGGCCCGCCTTGGGCAGGAAATGATGGATGTCCGCCACGCGGCCCGCGATGGAGTTTTCAATCGGGATCATGCCGAGGTCGGCGACCCCATCGGTGATCGCGGCGAAAGCGTCCTCGAAGCTGGCGCAGGGCAGCGGCTCCCAGTCGGGATAGACGTCGAGGCAGGCGATATGGGAATTCGCCCCCGGTTCACCCTGATACGAGATCACCTTTTTCACCTGAAACTCCCGTTCACTTGCCCGCCAGCATGAGCCGTGCGCGTTCGAGATCGTGCGGCGTGTCGACGCCCAGCGGAACCTCGCCAACCACGCTCACGTCAATCCGCATCCCAGCCTCAAGCGCGCGCAGCTGCTCCAGCTTTTCGCGCTGTTCCAGCACTGAGGGAGGCAGGGCCACAAAGCGCGTCAGCGCGGCGCGGCGATAGGCGTAGAGGCCGATATGGTGCCAGAGCGGCCCATCCCCGTGCGGGGCCGTGGCTCTCGTGAAATAGAGCGCCCGCATATGGGTTTCGCTGATGGGCGAGCCCACCACCTTCACCACATTGGGGTCGGTGCGTTCCTCCGCCCGGCTGATCTGCGCGCAGACCGTGCCGATGTCCACGGCGGGGTTCTCCAGGGGCCGGAAGGCGGCGCGCACGGTGGCGGCTTCGACGGTCGGCAGATCGCCCTGCACATTGACCACGATGTCGTGCCGCCCCTGCGGATCGGCAAGGCCAAGGGCCTCGAAGATTCGGTCCGAGCCTGACTGGTGATGCTGGCCGGTCAGGACGGCGCGCCCGCCCGCAGCTTCCACGGCGGCGACGATTTCGGGGGCGTCAGCCGCCACGACGACCTCGCCGATGCCCGCTTCGCAGGCGCGGCGCCAGACGTGGACGATCATCGGCGCGCCGTGGATGTCAGCGAGCGGCTTGCCGGGAAGGCGGGTGGAGGCCATGCGGGCCGGGATGAGAACGATGGGGGTCATGATCAGGCGGCAAAAGGTAGCATTGAGGATCTTTGCTTATACTGTTGCCAAGCAGGGCGCAAAGCGGGTAATCAACGCACCATCCCATGAGGCTGGGTCCCGGCCTCGCACCCCTTTGCGCGTCTTGGGCGCGTGATCGGCTGAACGCGGAGCCTGCAGGCATGGATTCTTTTGAGCTCAACAAGATCGCCGGCGCGGTGCTGGGCGCCACCCTCTTCGCGATGGGGCTCGGCATCGTATCCGATATTCTGTTCGCCGCCCCCCACCCGGCCAAGCCCGGCTATGATCTCCCGGCGGCGGGCGAGAGCCACGGCGGCGGCGCGGCCGCTGCTCCCGAGGCCGCCATTCCCCTGCCGACGCTGCTCGCCAAGGCGGATCCCAAGAAGGGCGAGGGCCTCGTCAAGGCCTGCGCAGCCTGCCATTCCATCGATTCGAGCGGCGCCGCCAAGTCCACTGGTCCGAGCCTCTATGGCGTCATTGATCGTTCTGTGGCCTCGACCAGCTTCTCCTATTCCGACGCCATGAAGGCCAAGGGCGGCAAGTGGGGCTACGACCAGATCAACGCCTTCCTCGCCAATCCCAAGGGCGTCGTCGCCGGCACCAAGATGTCCTATGCTGGCGAGAAGGATCCTGCCAAGCGCGCTGACATCATCGCTTATCTGCGGTCGCTGTCCGCAAACCCGGCGCCGCTGCCTAACCCTTGAGACAGGCCAAAGCCGTCACCAGGCCGGGCTCGCGCCCGGCCTTTTGCTTTCGCGCGGCGCGCTTCCGTGCTATCGGCAGGTCACCATGACCACTCGCATCGACAAACGCTTCAGCGAACTTCGCAGCGAGGGCCGCGCGGCCCTTGTGACCTTTCTCATGTGCGGGGATCCAGACCTCGACACATCCTTGGCGCTGATTCGGGCGCTGCCCGGCGCGGGCGCCGATGTCATCGAGATCGGCATGCCCTTCACCGATCCCATGGCGGATGGTCCTTCGATCCAGGCTGCGGGTCTGCGCGCGCTCAAGGCGGGTGGATCGATGATCAGGACGCTTGAAGTCGTGACCGCCTTCCGTAGGGATAACGATCATACGCCGATCGTGCTCATGGGCTATTACAACCCCATCTATGTCTATGGCGTCGAGCGCTTTCTCAAGGACGCTAAGGCGGCTGGCGTCGATGGGCTCATCGTGGTCGATCTGCCGCCCGAAGAGGATGCCGAACTCTGCATCCCCGCGCTGAACGCCGGGCTGAATTTCGTCCGCCTCGCGACCCCGACCACTGACGACAAGCGCCTGCCCAAGGTGCTCACCAATACGTCGGGCTTTGTCTATTACGTCTCGATCACGGGCGTCACGGGCGCCGCCACTCCTGACTACTCGAAGGTGTCGGAAGCGGTGCGCCGCATCAAGGCCCATACGAGCCTGCCGGTTGCTGTCGGCTTCGGTGTCAAGAACGCCCAGAGCGCGCAGGCCATCGCAGCCCATGCCGATGGCGTCGTGGTGGGTTCGGCGCTCATCGACGCGCTCAAGGGCTCGCTCGATAGCGAAGGCCGGGCGACGGCGAATACGGTGACTGCGGTCGCCAGTCTCGTGAGTGAAATCGCAGGCGGCGTGCGCGCGGCGCGCAAGGCGGTGGCGTGATGAGTGAAGCTGATAACGAATCCGGCCAGGGCTTCGCCCTGAACTGGATGTCGAACGTCGTCCCGCCGAAGATCCGTTCCTTCTTGAAGCGCGAGACGCCTGAGAATCTCTGGGTGAAATGCCCCGAGAGCGGCGAGCTCGTCTTCCACAAGGACCTCGAGGCCAATCTCTATGTGGTGCCGAGCTCCGGCCATCATATGCGCATGCCCGCCAAGATGCGGCTCGACACGCTTTTCGACGCCGGGCGCTATGAGAGCATCGCCACCCCCGAAGCGCCGCTCGATCCGCTGAAGTTCCGCGACGTGAAGCGCTACACCGACCGCCTCAAGGAATATCGTTCCAAGACCGGCGGGCCTGACGCCGTGAAGCTCGCCGCTGGCGCCCTTGAGGGCAAGCAGGTGGTCGCTGCTGTCCAGGATTTCGAATTCATGGGCGGCTCGCTGGGCATGGCGGCTGGCGAGGCCATCATCACCGGCATGACCGAGGCCGTGAAGCGCAGGGCGCCCTTCATCATGTTCACCGCGTCTGGCGGCGCGCGCATGCAGGAAGGCATGTTCTCCCTCATGCAGATGCCGCGCACGACGGTGGCGGTGCAGCGCCTGCGCGCGGCCCGGCTTCCCTATATCGTGGTGCTCACCAATCCCACGACCGGCGGCGTCACCGCCTCCTACGCCATGCTGGGCGACATCCACATCGCCGAGCCCGGCGCGGTGATTGGGTTTGCTGGCGCCCGCGTCATCGAGCAGACGATCCGCGAGCGCTTGCCCGAGGGCTTCCAGCGCGCCGAATATCTCAGGGATCACGGCATGGTGGATATGGTCGTGCCGCGCGGCGAAATGCGC
>CANGOK010000162.1 GCA_947455285.1 Beijerinckiaceae bacterium
GAGACCAAAAGCCCGCCGCGCATCGTCTCGGGCCTTGGCGAACTCGATCGCGTGACGGGCGGTGGCTTCGTGCCGGGCTCCGTCATCCTGCTTGGCGGCGAGCCGGGCATTGGCAAGTCGACCCTTTTGATCCAGGCCTGCGCAACGCTGGCCCGCAAGGGGCATCGGGTCGCCTATATCTCGGGCGAAGAGGCGGTAGCGCAGGTGCGTTTGCGCGCTGAGCGGCTGGGGTTGGCTGACGCACCGGTGGAGCTGGCCGCCGAGACTAGCGTCGAGGATATCGTGGCGACGCTGCAGCAGGGCCGTCCGCCCGCGCTCGTCATCATCGACTCCATTCAGACCATGTGGACTGAAGCTGTGGAATCGACCCCCGGCACCGTGACGCAGGTGCGCGGCGCCGCGCAGGCGCTCATCCGCTACGCCAAGACGAGCGGCGCGGCGGTGATCCTCGTCGGCCACGTCACCAAGGACGGGCAGATCGCTGGCCCCCGCGTGGTCGAGCATATGGTCGACGCGGTGGTCTCGTTCGAAGGCGATGGCGGGCGGCATTTCCGCATCCTGCGCTCGGTGAAGAATCGCTTCGGCGCGACCGACGAAATCGGCGTTTTCGAAATGACCGGGCAGGGGCTTTCCGAGGTCACCAATCCTTCCGCCCTGTTCCTGTCGGGCCGCGACGCTTCGGCTCCCGGCGCTGCGGTTTTCGCAGGCATGGAAGGCACCCGTCCGGTGCTGGTGGAGGTGCAGGCGCTGGTGGCGCCCACCGCGCTCGGCACGCCTCGGCGCGCCGTCGTGGGCTGGGACCCCGCGCGTCTGTCCATGGTCATCGCTGTGCTCGAAGCCCATGGGGGGCTTAAGCTCGGCCAGCATGATATTTATCTCAACGTGGCGGGCGGTCTGCGGGTGAGCGAGCCTGCGGCGGATGTCGCGGCGGCTGCGGCGCTTGTCTCATCCCTCACGGGCGCCGTTCTGCCTGCGGATATGGTCTATTTCGGCGAGATGGCGCTATCGGGATCAGTGCGGCCTGTCGTCCACGCAGGCCTGCGCCTGAAGGAAGCCGCCAAGCTCGGCTTTCGCGCCGCCGTGGCGCCGCCCTCACAAAAAGAGGGCGAGCCGCAGGCGCTTGCGACCCAATCCTGCGGTCATATCAGCGCGCTGGTGGCCGAGATCGCCGCCGCGGGCGCTCAGATGCGTCGCGCCTCTGGGCGCGGCGGCTGATTATTCAGAGAGTAGCTGATTCACGAATTTCGTGACCGCATCCTGTGAACGGGCGCGGCGGAGGCGCTCCGCTGCAAGGATCGTCAGAACCTGTTTGTAGGTATGCTGGAGATCATCATTGACGAGCACATAATCATAGCTCGTCCAGCGCTGGATTTCGTGCCGTGCATTGGTGAGGCGTTTGTCGATTGTTTCGGCTGAATCTTCCGCCCGGCGCTCAAGCCGCCCGCGCAGCTCCTTCATGGTCGGCGGCAGGATGAAGATCGTCACCACATCGTCCGGAGCCTTGCGGCGGACCTGCTGCGTGCCCTGATAATCAATGTCGAAGAGCACATCGCGGCCCTGCGCCAGCACCGCCTCCACGGGCGCCCGGGGCGAGCCATAGAAATTGCCGTGGACTTCCGCCCATTCCAGAAACTCATCCTCGCCGCGCATGCGGTCGAATTGGTCGCGGGAGATGAAATGGTAGTGGATGCCATCCACTTCAGATGAGCGCCGCTCACGCGTGGTCGACGACACCGAGAGGGTCAGGTCGAGGGATTTGTCCTGCAGCAACATGCGCGTCAGCGTCGTCTTGCCGGCGCCTGATGGGGACGACAGGATCAGCATCAGGCCGCGGCGGCCAGTCTCGATGGGCTTTGCGCCATGATTGGTCTGGGTGGAGCTCATTCGATGTTCTGCACCTGCTCGCGAAACTGTTCGATCTCGACGCGCAATTCCATGCCGAGAGAAGTCAGCGCCGCATCGTTGGACTTGGAGCACAGGGTATTCGCTTCGCGTGCGAATTCCTGAGCGAGAAAATCGAGTTTGCGCCCGGCCGGCGCGTCGCTCGCCAGAAGCTCGCGCGCAGCCGCCACATGGGTCTTCAGCCGATCGAGCTCTTCGCGGACGTCAGCCTTGGCGGCCAGCAGCAGCGCCTCCTGGTGCAGACGCGCGGGGTCGAGAGCAGGGCTCGCATCGGTCAGCAGGGCGATCGATTGGGCGAGCCGCGCTTTCACCGCCTCCACCTTGCGGCCGGGGCAATCTTCCGCCGCCTGCGTCAGTGTGGCGATGCGCTCCACGCGCGCGGTCAGCACAGCCTGCAGGGCGGCGCCTTCCGCCTTGCGCGCGGTGATGAGGTCTTTCAGCGCCGCCTCAAGGCCCTTGAGCGCTGCTGCTGCAGCCTCCACAAGAATGGATTCGTCATCGGCGGCGTCCGTGACTTCCACGACGCCGCGAATGGCCAGCAGTCCGTCCATCGATGCCGGGCGCAGATTGGCTCCAGCTGGCAAGGTTGCAACCGCCTCGACCAGAGAACCGAGCATATCCGTATTGATGCGCACCTTCGGGCTCGTGGCTTCGCGCTGGGCGCTAAGGGTGGCGTATATAGTGCCACGGGCGAGTCCGTTGGTGAGCTTCGCCCGCGCGTCGGCTTCGATGCGGTCGAAGCCGGGCGGCAGGCGCAAGCGCACATCAAGGCCCTTGGCGTTGACGGCCTTGAGCTCCCAAGCCCAGCCCCACGGCGGGCGATGGCCCGACGTGCGTGCGAAACCTGTCATGCTTTTGAGGCTCATGGAACCGCCGGATCAAGAAAACGGATGTGCACCATAGTGGCGCCTTCCGATCCGCTCAAGCGACCTTAGTTGGTCGCGTCCTCGTCATCGGCGTCAGACGCCGGTTTGCGAGCGGGTTTCGCCTTCGGCTTGGCGGGCGCCGGCGCCGGCTTCGCCGCGACTTTGGTGGCGGGCGCGGGAGCAGCGGGAGTGGCCGCCTTCGGCTTGCGAGCCGCTGCGGTGGACTTGTCGTCCTCGGGCTTCAAGACTGGCACTGTCTTCGCCGAATTCAGATCCCAGGTCTTGTTCTTGAGCGGATCAAGCGGCGTGCCCTCGGAGGCGTCAAAGATGCGCACGATCCTCACGCCCGGCTCGCCGGAGCGCAACCCGCTGCTGTCCAGATCATCCGAGCTGGCGGTCAGGCCGGCGCGGGGCGCCTGGGCGCGCTGCTCGCCGCGACGGTCCCCGCTGCCGGGATAAAGGCTCGCGTCCACTTCCTCATCACGACTGTCCATCGGACCATCCATGACGTTGCGTGGTGCGGGGAAGCTGAGACCGAGCGATTTATCCAGCTTGGGGTCCATGCCGAATTTGCCGCCAGTCGCCCCCGAAGCGGGTGGCGATGGTGGCTGAGCTGCGGGCTTTGAAGGAGCTTCGGCAGGGCTCGCCGGGGAAAGGGCGCCGAAGACGGGAACGCTGACGTTCGGAGCCTCGCCGCGCTGGTCGCGGCCGCCTGCTGGCGCATCGGGTTGGAAACGGTCGACGGAGGCGGGGGCGCTCTGTTGGGCCTTACTCTCGCGCTCAATCATGCGCCAGCGCACGACGTTGCGATTATGCTGCTCCAACGTTTCGGCGAAGGCATGGCCGCCCGATCCATCCGCGACGAAGTAGAGGTCCTTGGTGCGCGATGGATTGGCGACTGCTTCAAGCGCGGCGCGGCCCGGATTGGCGATTGGGCCGGGGGGTAGGCCTTCGATCTGATAGGTGTTGTAGGGCGTGGGTCGCTCGACCTCGCTGCGCAGGATTCCGCGGCCCAAAGTGCCTTTGCCGCCGACGAGGCCATAGACGATCGTGGGGTCCGACTGGAGGCGCATGCGTCGCATCAACCTGTTGATGAAAACGCCAGCAACGCGCGGCCGTTCGTCGGCCTTGCCGGTCTCCTTCTCGACGATTGAGGCCAGCGTCAGAAGCTCAAAGGACGAGCGCAGGGGAATATCCGCCGAGCGGCGCGCCCAGACCTGATCGAGCACGCGCTTCTGGTCATCCTGCATCTTGCGGATGAGATCGCTGCGCGACATGCCACGCGCCACGCGGTAGGTCTCCGGCAGCAGCGTGCCTTCCTTCGGAATCTCGCGAATATCCCCGCTCAACAGGTCGAAATCCCTGATGCGCTGGATGATCTGCTCCGACGTCAATCCTTCGGGGATCGTGATGGAATGAAGGATCTCGCGGCCAGACACCAGAGTGTCGATCACATCGCGCAGGCTGGCGTTCTGCTTGAACAGATATTCGCCTGCCTTGATCTTGCTGCGGTTGCCCTCAATCAGCAGGGCGATGTTAAGCAGAAGTCCATTGTCGATGACGTTTTCGCGCTCAAGTTGGGTGATGATTTCATAAACCTCGGTACGCGGGGCGATGATCACTACCCGGTCGCCGGCCAATGGTCCGGGCGCGCGCATCTGTTGCTGCGACCAGGCGAAGAACCCCATGACGCTGACAGCGAGAATCAGAAGGAACGAAAGGAAGCCGCTGAAGGCCGATAACGCAGGCCGCCGACGGGCGCGCTTTTGCGGAACGGGCGGGGCCGGAGCGTCTTCAGGCTGAAGCGCCTCGCGAGGCGTGCGCAAATGGCGCCGACCGAGCAAGCCCGTGGATTGGTCGGGCTTGTTCTGGGAGTCTGGCGATGGCTCTGTCGGATTGGTGCCGCTCATCGTTCAGACCGCTGCCTCGGGTTACACAACTGGGTCTACTCTACCCTACCTAAGTTTGTGGCGAAAAATGGATTCTGCCACAGACCGGCTGTTCTTTGGGTTTTCCGGGTGAAAAATTGTGCAGACTTAATTCGCCCGCCGCAGGATGATCGATGCATTGGTTCCGCCAAAGCCGAAGGAGTTCGATAGAACCACATCGATGTCGCGTTTGCGCGCGACATGGGGAACGAGATCGATGCTCGTTTCAACGGACGGATTATCCAGATTGAGCGTCGCCGGAGCGATCTGATCGCGAATCGCCAGCGTCGAGAAGATGGCCTCGACGGCTCCCGCAGCGCCCAGCAGATGCCCAATGGATGACTTGGTCGACGACATGGAGACCTTGGCTGCGGCATTGCCGATGACGCGCGTCACGGCGCCAAGCTCAATCTCATCGCCGAGCGGTGTGGACGTGCCATGGGCGTTCACATAATCGAGGTCGGAAGCAGCGATGCCAGCGCGCTTGATCGCCATGCTCATGCAGCGGAAAGCGCCATCGCCATCCTCGGCGGGCGCGGTGATATGGTGTGCGTCTCCCGACAGGCCATAACCGATCAGTTCGGCGTAGATCTTGGCTCCGCGCGCTTTGGCGTGCTCGTATTCTTCAAGCACTACACAGCCGGCGCCTTCACCCATGACGAAGCCGTCACGGTCCTTGTCGTAAGGGCGCGAGCCCTGCGTGGGCCGGTCATTGAAGTTCGTTGAAAGCGCACGGCAAGCGGCGAAACCGGCGAGGCCGATTCGGTTGACGGCGGATTCAGCGCCGCCCGCCACCATCACGTCCGCGTCGCCAAGCGCGATCAGGCGGCCCGCGTCGCCAATGGCGTGCGCGCCGGTGGAGCAGGCGGTGACGACGGAATGGTTTGGCCCCTTGAGGCCGTGCTGGATCGAGACATAGCCCGAGCACAGGTTGATGAGCCGTCCAGGAATGAAGAAGGGCGACACGCGGCGCGGCCCTTTTTCCTGAAGGAGCAGCGATGTTTCATAGATGCCACCGAGGCCACCGATGCCTGAGCCGATCAGCACGCCCGTGGCGCATTGATCCTCATAGGTTTTGGGGTGCCAGCCGGAGTCGTTTATCGCCTGAGTCGCCGCCGCGACCGCGAAAATGATGTAGTCATCGACCTTGCGCTGCTCTTTCGGCTCCATCCATTCATCGGGATTGAAGGTGCCGTTGGTTCCATCGCCGCGTGGAACCATGCAGGCGATCTGACAGGCGATGTCGGAAACATCGAAGGATTCAACGCGCCGTGCGCCACTGCGTCCTTCGAGCAGGCGCTTCCAGGTTTCTTCCACGCCACAAGCCAGCGGCGAGACCATCCCGAGACCGGTGATGACGACCCTTCTCATACCATTTCCCGATGCATTCGCGTGTATAGGCGCAAGGGGCCGGAAAATCCGACCCGACTGCAAATTTCTGATGGGTGGAGGAACCGCCCATCACGAAGAGTGTCGAAGCAAGAAAGAAAGGCCCGCTCGTGGCGGGCCCGTCCGATCAGGCAGGCTTCAGGCAGCCTTGGCCTTTTCGACGAACTTCACCGCATCGCCGACGGTCACGATGGACTCAGCCGCGTCATCGGGAATCTCGACGCCGAATTCTTCCTCGAAGGCCATGACGAGTTCGACGCGGTCGAGCGAGTCGGCGCCGAGATCATCGATGAAGTCCGCGTTTTCGACCACCTTCTCGGCGTCGACGCCGAGATGTTGGATCACGATTTTCTTTACGCGCTCGGCGACATCGCTCATTTTGTCCTCGTTTAGCTATGTGAATTCGTGGACCGGATAGCCCGATCGACCTCTGACCGAAACGGCAGCGAACATCGGTCCGCAGCGCTTCGAAAACTTACCGTCCCTGAAAGCTTGATCGCAAGCGAATGGCAAGCCCCCCAAAAGGAACGGCGGTAGGTAACATACTTCAATGCCCAAGGCGAGAGCGCCTCGGGCCCATAATTCCTTGCCCCCGATCAGGCCTCAGATCATGGCCATGCCGCCGTTGACATGCAGGGTCTGGCCGGTGACGTAAGCGGCCTCGCGGCTCGCCAGATAGACGAGGGCGGCGGCGATATCTTCGCCCGAACCCAGCTTCGCGGCGGGAATCGTACCCAGAATCGCCTCTTTTTGCTTATCATTCAGGGCGTCGGTCATGGGGCTCGCGATGAAGCCCGGCGCGATGCAGTTGACGGTGATGTTGCGGGTGGCGACTTCCGCAGCGAGTGATTTCGACATGCCGATCATGCCGGCCTTCGAGGCGGCGTAATTGCCCTGACCGGGGTTTCCGGTCACGCCGACGATGGAGGTGATTCCGATGATGCGGCCAAAACGCCGTTTCATCATGCCCTTAAGCGCGGCGCGCGAGAGCCGGAAGGCCGAGGTGAGGTTGATCGCCAGCACGGCGTCCCAATCCTCGTCCTTCATGCGCATGAAGAGGCCGTCCTTGGTGACGCCCGCATTATTCACAAGAATGTCGAGTTGGCCCATGGCCGCTTCGGCCGCAGGGACCAGAGCCTCAACCTCTGCCTTGTCGGCGAGGTTGCAGGGCACGACGTGCACGCGCTCGCCAAGTTCCGCCGCGAGCGCCTCCAGCGCCTCGCGCCGGGTGCCGGAAATAGCGACAGTGGCGCCCTGCGCATGGAGGGCGCGCGCCATTGCGCCGCCGAGACCGCCGGTCGCGCCTGTCACAAGAGCGGTCAGGCCATTGAGTTCAAACATGTTTAGTCTCCTGAACCGGTTCAGCCCTGATGGGCGGTCTTGAAGGCGGCGATATCGGCGGGCGTTCCCACGGATGTGCCGGTTGCGCTTTCGGCGATGCGCTTCACGAGGCCCGAGAGGACCTTGCCGGCGCCGAGTTCGTAGAAGGTCGTCACGCCCTGAGCGGCCATGTA
>CANGOK010000163.1 GCA_947455285.1 Beijerinckiaceae bacterium
GCGATCGTGAAGCTTCGCCAGTTGCTGCTGCAGGCGCTGCGCGACCATGAAGCGGGCAAACAGATTCCCGGCGGCGATCCCGCCAGCTTCCGTGTTCGATCGCTGCGCTGCGAGCTGCCGCGCGACGCTGATATGTCCAAGCTCATCACCACGCTCGTGCGTCCGCAGAGCGCGCCCGCCTGAGTGACTCGGGACGGAGGGACATCATGTCGATGGATATGACCGTTCGAACAGGCGCTTTGCTCGCTCTTTCGCTATTCGCCCCCTCGGGGGTCTGCGCGCAGGGAGCTGCGGCGGATTTTTTCAAGGGCAAGACGATCACCATCGTCACCAGCACGGGCGCAGGGGGCGGCTATGATCTCGCAGCCCGGCTCATCGCGCGCTATCTGCCGCGCCGGCTGCCGGGCGTCGCGAGCGTCGTGGTGCAGAACATGCCTGGCGGCGGCAATCTGCGGGCGTCCAACTACCTTTACGAAATCGCGCCACGCGATGGAACGACCATAGGCGTTCTTGAAAACGCCATGCCTCTGAAACAGGTGCTCGACAGCACGAACGTTCGGTTCGACTCGACGAAGTTCAATTGGATCGGCTCCACAGGAGGCCACAACGAGGTCGTCATGGCGCTTGGCTCCGCCGGCATCGAAAATGTCGAAGACCTGCGCAAGCGCGAAGTGGCGCTTGGAGGCACTGGCCCCGGCTCTTCCATCGTCATGTATCCGGCGGCGATGAACAATGTGCTCGGCACGAAGTTCAAGATCGTCACAGGCTATACAAGTTCAACCGAAATTTATCTCGCCATGGACCGCGGCGAGGTGGTGGCGCGATCTGGCACCATAGCGTCAGTCAACAATTGGCGGCCGGACGCCATCGCGACAGGAAAGATGAAAATTCTCGCGCAGATCGGATTGAAGCGCGACGCGCAACTTCCCGACAAGCCGCTGATTTCCGAACTCGCGGATACGCCGGAAAAGCGCGAAGTTCTGAATCTCATTTCCTCGCCGGGCGCACTCGGTCAGCCCTATCTTGCGCCACCTGGCGCCCCACCTGAACGCGTCGCCTTTTTGCGAACCGCCTTCGCGGAGACGTTACGCGACCCAGATCTTCTCGCCGACGCGATCAAAATTCAGGCGGAGATCGAACCCATGAGCGGCGAACAGGTCGCCGCAATCATTCAAGACGTCGTCGGCGCGCCGCCTGCGATCGTCGAAAAGGCGCGCGCCGCCATAGAGCTCAAGGACGCCACATCACGCTGAAGCCAATCAAGGGGACAGGACATGCGCTCAAAAATCATCGCCTCGCTTCTGTTCACTCTCTTGCTTGCCTTCGGCGCGCATGCCGAGCCGATCAAACTGAAAGTCGGCGTCACCAATTCCCTCGCGGATGTCGGACTTTTCGTAGCTGACAAGCGTGGCTACTTCGCTGATCAAAACATCAAGGTTGAGTTCATAGCCTTTGACGCCGCAGCGCGCATGATCGCACCTTTCGCCAGTGGCGATCTCGATGTGGGCGGAGGCGGCGTTTCCGCCGGCTTGTTCAACGCCGTGAAACGCGGCGTGGGGCTTCGCATCGTCGCCGACAAAAGCACCTCCGCCCCCGGGCTCAGCGCCTCGTCTCTTGTGGTGCGCAAGAAGCTGGTGACGTCGGGGGCGTATAAAGGACCAACTGATCTGAGGGGACGCAAGGTTGCGGCGCCTGCGCCCGGCACCGCGACCAGCACCTCGTTGGATCTCTGGTTCAGGAAAAATGGATTCACGCTGAAGGATGTCGATCTGGCCTATATGTCCTTTCCACAGATGGCTCAGGCCTTGCTGAACGATGCGGTCGACGCGGCGTTTCTGACGGAGCCTTCGCTCTCCAAGGTGTTGACCGAAAACGCAGCTGAGATCGTTGCGCCGGATCATATGATGTTTCCCAATCATCAAATCGCGGTGACGCTCTTTTCCGAGCGTTTCATCAAACGCGACCGCACCGTCGCCGTCGGCTTCATGAAAGCGATGCTGCGCGGCTCGCGCGACTATATGAGCGCAGTGCGCGATGGTCGACTTGCAGGACCAGGCGCAGAAGAGATGATCGCCATTTTGACCGAATATAGCGCCATCAAGGATCCTCAGGTCTATCGCGCCATTGGCGTTCATTTCTGCGACCCGAATGGCGCGCTCGATACAGCGAGCCTTACGACTGATCTTGACTGGTTTCGCAAGGAAGGACTGATCGAAGGCGACGTGCAGATCGCTGATGCGATGGACGCATCCATCGCAGCCGACGCAGCGCGCGCTCTGGGACCGTGGAAGCGACCCTGACAATATAACCTTTTGGCCATCATTCCGTGCAAAGACTATTGCACCACGGCGACTTGACGCTCTTCCAGAAGCCTCCTGATTTCGCTGCGGCAAGAGCCGCAGTTGGAGCCGGCCTTCACATGCTCTCCCACAGCCTCGACGGTATCAGCGCCAAGTTCAATCGCGCGTGCGATGGTTTTTTCACCGATCGAAAAACAGACGCAAACCGTTTTCCCATCGTCGATAACCGGGCCTGATGGACGTCCTGCCAAAAGCCGAACACGGCTGTCGCCTGTGTGACGCGATTTGAGCGCATCGATCAGGAACGGTCTCGCGCAAGTAAGCGTTCCCGACGAAACGAAGAGGACGCCAAGGAGATCCTCGCCAGAAAACGCGGCGAGGCGATGATTGGCGCCGGTTTGATCACTATATGCGATCCAATCCACATCTTCGCTTGCAATTGCGAAAAGGCGCACAGCGAAATCCTGCCAATCATCGGAGGGCTCATCGCCAGCAAGCTCCATGCGCCAACCGCCGTCCACAGGCCCGAGCGCCCAATAGGCGCAGTCGATGTTTGGCTTACGTTTGCTAACTGCGAAACCGGTCCATTTCGCGCGATATGAGCGCGCGGAAATATGCGAGCTCTTCAAGCCGGGCTGTCCTGACACGGGATCGCAAGCGTTTCGCACAAGGGCGTCTACACGCGCCCGCGCGGAAAAGCAGTCGCTCCAGTGCATGGGAACGAACACGGAGCCTTCGGGCTGGTCGCTGGTCACCCGCGCGCGCAGGATGACGCTGGCCAGTTCATTTTCGATTTCAACAAGCCCCGCGTTTTGAATTCTTAGCCGCTCGGCGTCTGCGGGGTTCATATCGCAGAAGGGCTCAGGCATATGCGCCATCAACCGTGCGGCTTTGCCCGTGCGGGTCATCGTGTGCCACTGGTCGCGAATGCGGCCCGTATTCAGCGTCAGGTGATCATCCGAAATCGCCGCCACATCAGGAACGGGCGTGGCGACGAAACGCGCCCGGCGATCCGCCGTGAAAAATTCTCCATCAGCGAAAAAGCGTCCTAGCGTCGTTATTGACGTCGTTGGCCATTGCGTGGGCTGGAGCTCTTCATAGGGCTCACCTGCCAACGCACCGATGTTGAAATCGCCCCCTGCGCCACTGGCGACTTGTGAGAGCCGGGCATGTTCGGCGAAAATTTCAGCAGGGGAATTGAAGGAGAAGCCGGAACTAAAGCCCATTCTCGCCGCGACATCGCAGATGATGCGCCAGTCGGCACGCGTTTCGCCGGGCGAAGTAAGAAAAGCGCGTTGGCGGGAAATACGGCGTTCCGAGTTCGTCACCGTACCGTCTTTTTCACCCCAGGCGGCGGCGGGCAGGAGCACATGCGCGATGCGTGTCGTATCGGTCTGCTGGATGACATCGGAGACGACGACGAAGGGGCAGGCCGCGAGCGCGCCGCGCACAAGGTCGGCGTCGGGCATTGTGTCGACCGGATTCGTCGCCATGATCCAGATGGCCTTGATGGAGCCATCGGCAACCGCATGGAAGAGGTCGACCGCCTTCAGGCCCGGCTTGCTCGCGATGACGGGCGATTTCCAGAACCCCTGAACGAGGGAGCGATGCGCTTCATTCTCTATGTTGAGATGCGCGGCGAGCATATTAGCGAGGCCGCCAACTTCTCGTCCGCCCATGGCGTTTGGCTGGCCGGTTATGGAGAAGGGCGCAGCGCCGGGCTTGCCGATGCGGCCGGTCAACAAATGACAGTTGATGATGGCGTTGACCTTGTCCGTCCCGCTCGTCGATTGATTGACGCCCTGCGACCAAGCAGTGACGACGCGCGGATGATCAGCCCAAAGCCTATAGAAATCTTGCACAAGCTGGACGGAAAGTCCCGTCTGTTTGGCGATTTCGGACAAGTTCAATTCACGCGCCGCCTCGAGCGCTTCATCAACGCCATTCGTGTGACGTCCAACAAAGGCCTCGTCGCGATGGCCATGCGCATCGAGCCACGAGAGTAGTCCTGAAAATAAAGCGATGTCGCCGTCGCCCTTGATTGGCAAATGCAGGTCCGCGCTTTCACATGTCGCGCTGCGTCTGGGATCGACAACGACGATCTTCGTGCCTCGTCGTTCCTTGGCAGCCATCAGTCGCTGGAATAAAACGGGATGGCACCAGGCGAGGTTGGAGCCGACGAGAACGACGAGGTCCGCTTCTTCGAGGTCTTCATAGGTCGCAGGCACCGTATCAGAGCCGAAGGCCCGCCGGTGGCCCGCCACCGATGACGCCATGCACAAGCGGCTGTTGGTGTCGATGTTGCCTGAACCGATAAAGCCTTTCATCAGCTTGTTGGCGACATAGTAATCTTCGGTGAGCAATTGGCCGGAGACATAAAAGGCGACGCTATCAGGCCCATGTTCAGCGATGGTTCGCGCGAAGGTTGAGGCGACAAGATCAAGCGCCGTATTCCAGTCGGTTCTCTGATCTCGCAGTTGAGGATAAAGCAATCGATCATCAAGCGAGAGCGTTTCACCAAGGGCCGTTCCTTTGGAGCACAATCGCCCGAAGTTGGCGGGATGATCGGGATCGCCAGCGATCGCGACGGAGCCATCGCCTTGCGGCGTGGCGATGACGCCACAGCCCACCCCGCAATAGGGGCAGGTTGTCTTTATGCTCTTGCAGGCGCGCGCGTCATCCATATTCGCGCTCTCAAGCGGCGGTCGCGGTGAGCGCCGACATGTCGAGAAGAATGCGACCGTTCTGGACACGAAGCGCGAAAGCCCCAGCGCAGCCGTGATCTGCGCCCTGCGCCTCCCCCGTTTCAAGACTGATGACCCAATTGTGCAGGGGGCAGGTGACGGAGTGGCCGTGCACGATGCCCTGGCTCAACGGACCGCGCTTATGAGGGCAGGAATCGCGCAAGGCGAACAGCACGCCATCCGCCGCCTTGAAAATCGCAATGTCCCCCTGGGGAGAGGCGACGACGCGCGAACCACGCAATGGCACATCGTCTGCAGCGCCGACATCGACATAGGAGGTCGTGGGAACGATCATTGGACAGCCTCAATAAGTTCGAGACGGGCGATAGGGGTGAATTCGTGACGATCCTTGCCGCCGACACGCTCGGCCCAAGGGTCGATCTGCGCCTTGCGCTGTGAGATCACGAATCGTTGAAACAGGCCCCTGCGGCGGCTCTCGTCATCCACGATCTGCGCACGGATTGTATCGACGCCCACACGGCGCGCCCATTTATAGATGCGCTCGAGGTAGAAGCCCTGCTCCCGATAAAGCTGCGCAAGGGCCGCGATATGTTCGATGCAGGCCTCTTCAGTCGTCACTTTGCAAAGAAGCTCCGTCTCGCGCAGATGCAGGCCCGCAGCGCCGCCGAACAGAATATCATATCCCGCATCTGTGCAGATGACGCCGATGTCCTTGCAGGTCGATTCCGCGCAGTTGCGAGGACAGCCGGAGACTGCGAGTTTGAGCTTGTGCGGCGTCCATGAACCCCACATGAATTTCTCGATTTTGACGCCGAGGCCGGTGGAATCCTGCGTGCCGAAGCGACACCAATCGGTTCCCACGCAGGTCTTTACGGTGCGCAAGCCCTTTGCATAGGCATGGCCGGACACCATGCCTGCCTGATTGAGCTCAGCCCAGACCGCAGGCAGGTCTTCCTTTTTCACGCCGAGCAGATCAATGCGTTGGCCGCCCGTCACCTTGACCGTGGGGATATTGAACCGTTCCGTGACATCCGCAATGGCGCGCAATTCCTTGGCGCTGGTGAGCCCGCCCCACATGCGTGGAACGACCGAGTAGGTTCCATCCTTCTGGATATTGGCGTGGACGCGCTCGTTGATGTAGCGGGACTGGCTGTCGTCCTGATATTCCTCGGGCCAATCGCACAGCAGATAATAGTTGAGCGCAGGGCGGCATTTGGCGCAGCCGCAAGAACTCTTCCATTCAAGCTCCTGCATGACGGCAGGAACTGTCTTGAGTTCCTTGGCGAGGATCAATCGCCGTACATCGGCATGGCCAAGATCGGTGCAACCGCAAATGGGCTCAACAGCGGCCTTCTGGAAGCCTTCGCCGAGGCTGATGGAGAGCAGTTGCTCCACAAGACCCGTGCAGGTTCCGCAAGAGGCGGAAGCCTTCGTGTGCGCTCGCACGCCGTTAACATCGGTGAGTTGTTTCGTCGTGATGGCCTCGACGATCGTTCCCTTGCAGACGCCGTTGCAGCCGCAGATTTCAGCCCCATCAGGCAGCGCGGCAACGGCCGACATAGGGTCCGCCTTGGCGCCCCCGGCAAAGCTTTGACCGAAGATAAGAACATCTCGCATGTCGCTGATATCGGCGCCGCTCTTCAATAAATCGAAGAACCAGGCGCTATCGGCGGTGTCCCCATACATGACCGCGCCGATTAATTTATCGTCACGCAGGATCAGTCTCTTGTAGACTCCGCGCGCGGCGTCTCGAAGCACGATTTCCTCGCGGTCCTTTCCTTCGGCGAAATCTCCGGCGGAGAAGAGATCAATCCCGGTCACCTTCAACTTGGTCGAGAGGATTGAGCCTTCATAGGTCGGCCCACCATTGTCCGTCAGACGGGCTGCGACCACTTTCGCCATTTCGAACAGCGGCGCGACAAGGCCATAGCATTGACCGCGATGCTCAACGCATTCGCCAATGGCGAAGACATTGGGATCGTCGGTGCGCATGAAATCATCGACCACGACTCCGCGGTTGACCGTAAGGCCTGCGTCCTTCGCAAGCGCAGCGCTGGGACGAATGCCGACGGCCATGACGACGAGGGCGGCAGGGATCACGCGTCCATCTTCGAGTTCGACGGCGCTCACGGCCCCATTCTCGCCAAGGATGGCTTTCGTATTGGCCTTGGTGATGACGTCTATTCCGCGTCGTTCGATGGCTTTTTGCAGGAGATACCCGGCTGCAGGATCAAGCTGGCGCTCCATCAGCGTGGACGTGAGGTGAATGACGCTGACCTTCATGCCGCGCATGGATAGTCCAGCGGCGGCTTCAAGGCCAAGCAGACCTCCGCCGATCACCACTGCGGATCCGCCCTTTTCCGCTGCGGCCAACATGGCGTTCACATCGTCGAGATCGCGGTAGCTGACGACCCCCTTCAGATCCTTGCCAGGAACGGGAACGATGAAGGGAGCGGAGCCGGTTGCGATCAGCAATTTGTCATAAGCAGTCTTGGCGCCCGTATCGTCCACGACCATTTTGGTCGCCCGATCGATGGAGACGATTGTGCGGCCGCGTCGCAGATCGATTTTGTGCGTCTCGTAC
>CANGOK010000164.1 GCA_947455285.1 Beijerinckiaceae bacterium
GACAGATGATGCGCCGCTACTGGCTTCCCGCCTGCCTTTCCGAAGAGCTCGATGGGCCAGATTGCGATCCGGTGCGCGTGCGGCTTCTGGGCGAGAATCTCGTCGCCTTTCGCGACAGCGATGGCCGCGTCGGCCTCGTCGCCGAACAATGCCCCCATCGCAAAGCCTCGCTCTTTTACGGACGCAATGAGGAAGGCGGTCTGCGCTGCCTCTATCACGGCTGGAAATTCGACGTCGAAGGCAATTGCGTCGATATGTCGTCAGAGCCTGCGGGCAGCAGCCTGTGCGAGAAGGTCAAACATCGCGCCTATCCCGTGCGCGAGTGCGGCGGCGTGATCTGGACCTATATGGGCCCGGCGGAACAGATGCCGGAATTCCAGCGCCCCATCTTCGCGCCCACCGACGCCACGCGCATCGCCCATCTCAAGGTGGTGCTTGATTGCAATTGGGCGCAGGGCCTCGAAGGCGCGATCGATTCAGCCCATTCCTCAAGCCTGCATTCGACCGACATGCCCGCCGCCCGCGTCAATGGCTCGACCGCGACCGGCACCGCATGGCAGCGTCCCAGCACCGACAAATCCCCACGCCTGCAGGCGCAGGAAACCGACTATGGCTTCCGCTATGCGGCGATCCGTCGTCCGATCCAGAACGCCAATGTCAGCGACTACATCCGCGTGACCCTCTTCGTCGCGCCTTTCAATGTGCTGATCCCCCCGAACAACGTCTACAACGTGCACCAGATGAGCGTGCCGGTGGATGACACGCACAACGTCATCTACCTCACCGCCTGGACGGATGCGGGCGAGGGCGTCGATCAGGAAGCCTGGCGCAAGTTCACGGGAACGCAGCTCGGGATCGACCTTGACGCCAACTATCGCAAGATCGACAATGCCGCGACGAACTTCGGTCAGGACCGCGCGGCCATGCGGCTTGGCAGCTTCACCGGCATTCGCGGCTTTCCCAATCAGGACATCGCCATGCAGGAAAGCATGGGCCCCATCGCCGACCGCACCAGTGAGAAACTCGGCGCAAGCGATCTCGCAATCGTGGAGTTTCGCCGCGTGATGGTGAAGGCCGTGCGCGATTTCGTGGCGAGCGGCAAGCTGCCTCCGGCTCTGGGGCTTGCGGAAGCCGAACGCCTGAAGCTCGCCTCATGGGAGCGCATCGTGCCGAAAACCACGGATTGGCGGGATTTCGACCCGGATGGGGCGCGGGCGGCGGCGGAATAAACCCGCCTTATTCCACTTGACCTTCACATAAGAACAGTCATAATGACTCTATGAAAACCCCTCGGGGAACCCCCGGTTTTTCCGGATAAGGCGAACCGAGCATTACGACCCCGGGGACGCGCAAGCGTCCCCGTATTCATTTCCGGGTGGGGGATATTGCAATGACTGTTGAGCCAATAACTTTGTCTTCGCCATTACGAATAAGGATTTTCGTCGATTTCTGGAATTTTAGCCTCTCGCTTCAACGGATCGACCCGGCCTTCAAGGTAAATTGGCAAATCTTGGGCCCATTTCTCGCGAAGGAAGCAGGAGCGATAATAGATGGCTCCTCTTCCGTGACTTATGAGGGTGTTCACGTTTACGGTTCTTACGACCCAAATAAATCAAAGGATTCAAAGCTAAAAAATTGGTTCACAAACACGCTCGATAAAATGGCTGGCGTCAGCGTGATCCTTCAGGAGCGCCAGCGCAAAAGAGGTTATCCGCGTTGTCCCACTTGCCAGGCGGAAGCCAAAATTTGCGCTGAATGCGACGGTGATATGCGAGGCACCGAGGAAAAAGGGGTCGACACCAGAATCGCCACTGACATCGTCAGCCTTGCATGGGCCAATGGCTTCAATTGCGCGGTGCTGGTTTCCTCAGATAGAGACTTCGTTCCGGTCGCTGAATTCTTGCAGACAAAGGGCATCAAGGTCGTGCACGGGGCTTTTCCGCCATCCGGAAGCGCGCTGTCGCAGAAATGCTGGGGGCATCTGAACCTGCCCAAGATGCGGAACGGATTTCAAAGGATCTGATTTCCATCAGACAAGAAGGCTTGACCGCAAGCGCGCGGCGTTTATTCCTCCTTCTATCGAAGAGAGGGAACAAACATGAAAATCGTCGCTTTTGATCGCGCTGACGGTCCCGGCCTTGGCATTCTCGACGGCGAGACCGTCATTGACCTCTGCGCCGTCGACGCCAGCGCCCCGCGTGAACTAGGCGCCGTGCTGCGTGGCCCCGGCCTTTCCGCCCTCGCCGCCATCGGCGCCCGCGCCACCGCCGCGCACAAGGTGAAGCTATCGGCCGTCAACCTTCGTATGCCGGTCGAGACCCCCGGCAAGATCATCTGCCTTGGCCTCAACTATATCGAGCATGTGAACGAAGGGCCGTTCCAGCGCCCCGATTATCCCACGCTCTTCATGCGCGCCATGACCTCGCTGGTTCCCGCCGACGCCGGGCTTGTGCGTCCCACGACCTCGATCCAGTTCGACTATGAGGCCGAGCTCGTCGCGATCATCGGCAAGACCGCGCGCCACCTCACCGCTGAAAACGCGCTTGATTGCGTCGCGGGCTATTCGGTCTTCAACGATGGCTCGATCCGCGATTTCCAGCGCCACACGATCCAGTGGACCATGGGCAAGAACTTCGACAAGTCCGGCAGCTTCGGCCCGGCGTTCGTCTCCTCGGATGAACTGCCCCCCGGCGCCGCCGGCCTCAAGATCGAGTGCCGCCTGAACGGCCAGACCGTGCAGACCGACAACACCAAGAACATGTCGTTCAACGTCGTCGAAACGCTCGTCTACATCACCAAGGGCATCACGCTTGAGCCAGGCGACCTCCTCGTCATGGGCACGCCCGCTGGCGTCGGCCATGGCCGCAAGCCCCAGCTCTGGATGAAGAAGGGCGATGTGGTCGAGGTCGAAATCGAGAAGGTGGGCCTGTTGCGCAACCCGATCGTGGACGAAGCCTGATCCAATCCCCATCTGCGAGGGCATGACAGCCCGCTCATTTCAAAAGGTTCGCCCATGTCCTCGCAGTTCAAGACCATCACGAAGATCATCGAATCGCCCCAGCCCCATTGGGTGGGCGATGGGTTTTTCGTGCGCCCGCTCTTCGCCGATTTCGCCTTCCAGCGCGAGATCAGCCCCTTCCTGATGCTCGACTACGCCGCCCCGGCACGGTTCCCGCCGTCTGACACGCCGCCGGGCGTGGGGCCGCATCCGCACAAGGGATTCGAGACTGTCACCATCGTTTATGACGGCGAGGTGGAGCATCGCGATTCCACCGGCGCCATCGGCTGCATTGGCCCGGGCGAAGTTCAGTGGATGACCGCTGGCTCGGGCATCGTGCATGAGGAATTTCATTCCCGTGCGGCGGCCAAACGCGGCGGCGTCGTCTCCATGTCGCAGCTCTGGGTCAATCTGCCCAAGCGCGATAAATCCGCCGCGCCCCGCTATCAGGACATCCGCAAGGATAGCATTCCCGAGGTCAGCGTCGGCGGGGGCTTGGTGCGCGTCATCGCAGGCGAGTTCGACGGCGTGCGTGGTCCGGCAAGCACCTTCACCCCCGTGCAGGTCTGGGACATGCGCCTGAAGGCGGGCGACAAGACGACCATTCATCTGAACGATGGCGACACCGCCCTTCTGCCCGTGCTGCAGGGCCGGGTGAAGCTCAATGGCGAGCGCGAGGTCGCTGCTTCGCGCTTCGTCATGTTCAGTCACGCGGGCGCCTCGATTGAGGTCGAGGCCATCGACGACGCGATCCTGCTCTTCCTTGGCGGCGAGCCCATCGACGAGCCCGTGGCGGCCTATGGTCCCTTCGTCATGAACACGCAGGACGAAATCCGTCAGGCCATCTCGGACTATCGCGCCGGGAAAATGGGTTCGCTCTGAGGCGAGGTCCGCTTGGACGAGGTTGATTGCATCGTCGTTGGCGCAGGCGTGGTGGGCCTCGCCATCGCGCGCGCCCTCGCTCTTGCCGGGCGCGAAGTCGTCATCCTCGAAAAGGCCGAGAGCTTCGGCACGGAAACCTCCGCCCGCAACAGCGAGGTCATCCATGCGGGCATTTATTACCCGCAGGGCAGCCTCATGGCGCGGTTCTGCGTCGCCGGACGCAAGGCGCTCTACGCCTATCTTGGCGAGCGTGGTCTGCCGCACAAGCGCTGCGGCAAACTGATCGTGGCGACGGATGCTGACGAGCTTGAACGGCTCGCAGGCATCCGCACCCGCGCGGCGGCGAATGGCGTCGTCGACATGGAGCTTTTGAGCGCGGCTGAGGCGCAGACGCTCGAGCCCGCGCTTCATTGCACAGGCGCGCTGCTGTCGCCCTCGACCGGCATCATCGACAGCCACGCTTTCATGCTGAGCCTGCTGGGTGAGGCGGAGGCCCATGGTGCGATGCTGGCCTGCAATACGCCGGTTCTTGGCGGGCGTGTGACCGCGTCGGGAGTCGAGATCGAGACGGGCGGCGCCGAGCCGATGAAGCTGCGCTGCAAGCTCTTCATCAACGCCGCAGGCCTTGGCGCCCAAGCGCTCGCAAGGCGCCTCGAAGGCTTTCTCGCCGAGCGCATACCCGGCGCATGGTGGGCCAAGGGCAATTACTTCACGCTCGCGGGGCGGCAGCCCTTCGCGCGCCTGATCTATCCAGTGCCAGTGCCGGGCGGGCTTGGCACCCATCTCACCCTTGATCTAGCTGGGCAGGCCCGTTTCGGACCGGATGTCGAATGGGTCGAGGAGATCGACTATCAGGTCGATCCGCGCCGTGGCGATTCATTCTACGCCGCCATCCGCCGCTATTGGCCGGACCTGCCAGACGGCGCCCTTCAACCCGCCTATTCGGGCGTGCGCCCCAAGATCGTGCCGCCCGGCGCGCCGGGACAGGATTTCATGATCGAAGGCCCGCGCGACCATGGCGTCGCCGGGGTCGTGAACCTCTTCGGCATTGAATCGCCGGGGCTGACGTCGTCGCTAGCGATCGCCGAGCATGTGGCGGGGATGGTCTGAACCCCTAAATGTTGAACCAACCCCCTTTCCCCGGTAGAACCCGGCCGCGCCGTCCCCACCAGAGGATTCCCCCATGCAGAAACATCGTCCGGTCATGCTTGTCGTTCTCGATGGATGGGGTTGGCGCGAGGAGACCGCTGACAATGCGGTCAAGCAGGCGAAGACGCCCACCTTCGATTCCCTCTGGGCCACCTGCCCGCACGCCTTCCTCGACACTTCGGGCAAGGATGTGGGCCTGCCGTCCGGCCAGATGGGCAATTCGGAGGTCGGGCATCTGAATATCGGCGCAGGCCGAGTGGTGATGCAGGATCTGCCGCGCATCACCGACGCGCTCGAAGGCGCCGGCATCGCGCAGATTCCTGCGCTCAACGCCTTCATCGAGAAGCTTCGCCAGTCCGGCGGCGCCTGCCATCTCATGGGGCTCGTTTCGCCCGGCGGCGTTCACTCCCATCAGGATCATGCGGCGGCGCTGGCGGCCTATGTGGCCGCAGCTGGCGTGCGCACCTATCTCCACGCCTTCACCGATGGCCGTGACACCCCGCCCCGCTCGAGCGATGAAGATCTCAAGCGCCTCAAGGCCGCGCTGCCGCCTTCCGTCACTGTGGCCACGGTCTGCGGGCGCTACTACGCCATGGACCGCGACAACCGCTGGGAGCGCGTGTCGCGCGCCTATGACCTCTTGGTGAGCGCCAAGGGGCCTCGCTTCGCTGATCCGCTCGCGGTCGTGGCCGACGCCTATGCCCACGACAAGAGCGACGAATTCATCGAGCCTGCCGTCGTGGGCGACTATCAGGGCATGAAGGACGGCGATGGCGTCCTGTGCTTCAACTTCCGCGCAGACCGCGTGCGCGAATTGCTCGGCGCGATGCTGGACCCTGACTTCAAAGGCTTTGAACGTAGCAAGGTCGTGCATTTCGCCGCTGCTGCGGGCATGACCCAGTACAGCACCGATCTCGACCGTTTCATGACCACGCTCTTCGCGCCCCAGAGCCTCGACAATGTCATCGGCAAGGTGGTGGCGGACGCTGGCCGCACTCAGCTGCGCATGGCCGAGACCGAGAAATATCCGCACGTCACCTACTTCCTGAACGGCGGCGAGGAGACGCCCTACAAGGGCGAGGACCGCACCATGGTCCCCTCCCCCAAGGTCGCGACCTATGATCTGCAGCCCGAAATGTCCGCGCCCGAACTGACCCAGAAGGCGGTCGACGCCATCGATTCCGGCAAATACGACATGATCGTCCTCAACTTCGCCAATCCCGACATGGTCGGCCACACCGGCGTGCTTTCCGCTGCCATCAAGGCGGTGGAGACGGTGGACACGGGGCTTGGCCGCATCGTCGACGCTTTGAGGCGGGCGGGCGGCGCCCTGCTCGTCACCGCCGACCACGGCAATTGCGAGATGATGCGCGACCCCGAGACGGGCGGGCCGCACACGGCGCACACCACCAATCCCGTCCCGGTGATTGCGATGGGCGCTGAGGCGTCTTCTCTCGCCAATGGGCGCCTCGCGGATCTTGCGCCCACCATGCTCGACATGATGGGCGTGCCAAAGCCGCCCGAGATGACCGGCTCCTCGCTGCTGCGGCCCTGATATGGCTGCCCTGCGCCGGGTCGTCGTCACCCCGCCGAACTTCGACGAGGCGGCGCTGGACTATCTGCGCGCCCACGGCTGCGAGCCCGTGCTGCCGCAAAAGCCGGAGGCGCAGCATTCGCCCGAGGAGCTCCGCGCCCTGCTCGAAGGCGCCGATGGCTGGATCATCGGCCCCGCGCCCCATGTGACCCGCGAACTCGTCGCAGCATTGCCCGCCTGCCGCGTTTTTGCTCGGCGGGGCGTGGGATATGAGCGACTCGACACCAACGCCATCGCCGAGGCCGGCTACGTCGCAGCCATCGCGACCGGGGGCAACGACGCCTCGGTGGCTGACGCCGCCATTGGCCTCATGCTGGCGGCCGGACGGCGCATGCGCGAGCAGCAAAACGCAATGCTTTCCGGGGATTGGTCGATCCGGGTCAGCACTGACCTCTATCGCATGACGGTCGGGATCATCGGCATGGGCCGCTCGGGCCGGGCACTGGCGCAGAGGCTAAGAGGTTTCGAGTCGAAACTACTTGCGGTCACGCCAAGGCCGGACCTTACATGGGGCGAAACACAGGGCGTGACTTTCACCGACCTTGCGACCCTGCTGCGCGAGAGCGATTACGTCAGCATCCACGCGCCCCTGACCCCTGCGACGCGCCATCTGATCGGCGCTGCGGAGCTCAGCGCCATGAAGTCGGGCGCGATTCTCGTCAATACGGCGCGGGGCGGCTTGGTGGATGATCAGGCCTTGCTGGTGGCTTTACGCAGCGGGCGCCTTGGCGGCGCGGGTCTTGATGTCTACGAGGGCGAATCCGACCCAGAGCTGAAGCCCATCGCGCAGGAGCTGCTCGCCCTGCCCAATGTGGTGGGCACGCCCCATTCCGCCGCCTCGACCCGTCAGGGCCTCGCGCGCACCAATATGATCATCGCAAGAACGGTGGTCGCGGTGCTGGATGGGACGCAGGCCCCGGAGGGCTGCGTCATAGCGGAC
>CANGOK010000165.1 GCA_947455285.1 Beijerinckiaceae bacterium
CGCCGTCCTCCAAGGGATCCTCATCCTCGGTCAGCTCCACGCCATCGCGCGGCTGAGGCACGCCGAAGCCTTCGGGCAGACGGCCGTCGAACATGCCGGCGGCCTTCAGCTCGTCGAGGCCCGGCAGGTCGCCGATGGTCTCGAGGCTGAAGTGCAGCAGGAAGGTGTCGGTCGTTCCATAGGTGATCGGGCGGCCCGGCGCCTTGCGGCGTCCGCGCAGACGCACCCAGCCCGTTTCCATCAGCACGTCCAGCGTGCCCTTGGAGATGGCGACGCCGCGAATCTCCTCGATTTCCGCACGGGTCACCGGCTGGTGATAGGCGATGATCGAGAGCGTCTCGATGGCGGCGCGGGAGAGCTTCTTGGGCTCGGAGACTTCGCGCGACAGCAGCCAGCTCAGATCCGGCGCGGTGCGGAACGTCCAGCGGGTGTTGACGCGGATCAGATTGACGCCACGACCGGCGTACTGCTCGCGCAAGGCCTCCAGCGCCTCAAGCGCGCTCACGCCATCAGGCATGCGCTTGGCGATGTCCTTCTCCTCGACCGGATCGGCCGAAACGAAGATCAGCGCCTCGGCGATGCGGCTGGCCTGAAGAACGGCCTCGGCATGTGCGTCGTCTGCCTCGTCCTGCGGAAACAATCTGGCGATCTCAGCCACTTCAACTCCTATGGTTCACTCAAGCCGCTTGCTCGTCGGAGGTTCCCCCCAAGGGGCCCCCCTCTGGCGGCGACGGCGCAGGTTCGACGTGGCGACGCACCCATAGGGGTGCGAAGGCGCGATCCTGACGCAGTTCGATGACCCCCTCGCGCACGAGTTCCAGCGAGGCGGAAAAAGCCGAGGCCCGGACGCTTTTGCGCATCTCGGGGGCGACGCAATATTCGATCAGGTAGTGATCCATGACCGTCCATTCCATCGCGACGCCGGCCAGCCGCTCCAGCGCCTCGCGGGCGTCGTGGATCGACCAGACATGGCGCTTGTGCAGCGTGACCTTCGACAAGGCCTGCATCTGGCGCTGGCGCGCATAGGCGGACAGAAGATCGTAGATCGAGGCCTTCCACTGGGGATGGCGCAGGATTTCGATCCCGGCGGGCGAGCCGTTGAGATAGACGTCCCGGCCAAGGCGGGGGCGGTTGATGAGCTTCTCGGCGGCGGCGCGGATGGCTTCGAGATGGCGCAGGCGCGCAGCGAGCGCGGCGGCGAGATCAGCGGCGGCGGGCTCCGGCCCCTTGGGCGTCTCGGGCAGGAGCAGGCGCGACTTCAGATAGGCGAGCCAGGCCGCCATGACGAGGTAATCGGCGGCCAACTCGAGCCGCACCCGGCGAGCTTCATCGATGAAGGCGAGATACTGGTCGACCAGCGCGAGGATGGAGATCTTCTGCAGGTCCACCTTCTGGCGGCGCGCAAGCTCCAGCAGAAGGTCGAGCGGACCCTCGAACCCGTCCACATCCACAAGGAAGGACGATTCGCTTTCCGACTTGTCGATCTCCGCCTCGAAGGGCAGTTCCACGGCCACGATAGGTTCTCCGGCGCAAGCGAGGCTTTGACCGCCCGCAGCGCGCGAGAGTGACCCCTCTAGGCGGTCGTCGCAAGCATAGAGTGGACCTTGGCGCGGGCATCCACAAGATCTAGTGGCTGCTCAGCTGCCTTGAGCAGGGCGAGCGCGCGCTCGGCACGCTCAAGGCTCTTGCCCGCCAACACGGGCGCGGCCATGGCGACAGGCTCAGTCTCGGCCCAGTCGCCGTTGCAATGGAGCGCCAGATCGACCCCAGCAGCGAAGACCGCCCGCGCGCGGTCGCCAAAGTCACCGCTGAGGGCCTTCATGGAGAGATCGTCGCTCATCAGGAGGCCATCAAAGCCGATATGGCCCCGAATGATCTCCTCCACCACCAGCGGCGAGGTCGTGCCGGGATGGTCAGGGTCAAGCGCCGTATAGACCACATGGGCGGTCATGCCGAGCGGCATGTCGTTGAGCGACTTGAAAGGGGCGAAATCGACCTCCTCCAGCTCCCGGCGGGAGGCGTCGACGCGCGGCAGTTCGAGATGGCTGTCGGCCTTCGCGCGACCATGGCCGGGGATATGCTTCACGACCGGCAAGACGCCCTGCGCCAACATACCCTCGCAGACCGCCCGGCCAAGGGCCGCGACAGTCTGCGGGTCAGCGCCATAGGCCCGATCGCCCACGATGGCGTGGGAGCCGGGCGCGGGCACGTCCAGCACCGGCAGGCAGTCGACGTTGATTCCCACGGCCTTCAGGTCCGAGGCCATGATGCGCGCATTCAGCCGCGCGGCCTCAACCTGCGCTTCTCGCCCCTCAAGCTCGCCGAAGCGCTTGGCGGCGGGATAGGCAGGCCAATGGGGCGGGCCCATGCGCTGCACCCGTCCGCCCTCCTGATCGATCAAAACAGGCGCATCCGCCCGGCCCACGCTCTCGCGGAAGCTCTCGACCAGCGCAGCGACCTGCGCGGGCGTGTCGATGTTGCGTTTGAAAAGGATCAGGCCCCAAGGCTGATGCCGGGCGATCAGCGCACGCTCCTGCGCATCAAGGCTCAAGCCCTTGCAGCCGCAGATGAAAGCTTTGGTCATCTAGGTCATCCGCAGAGAGAAGATCCGCCAGCAGCTCCCCTCCCCCTTGTGGGGAGGGGTAAGGGGTGGGGGTCGTGAGATCTGGGGAGTGAGCGTCCTTGGCCGAGGCGCTAATGACCAGCGCCTCACGACCCCCACCCCGTCACGCTTTGCGTGCCGACCCTCCCCACAAGGGGGAGAGTAAAGACTCAGTTCGCCGCGACGAAGCAGGCGCCGCCGGCGTCCTTGATGCTCGAGCAGATCGAGTTTGCGTCCTCGCGGGCGAGACCGCCGACGCGGATGCGCCAGACCGCCTTGCCGTTCACATCGCCCTTCACCACCCCAGGCGCATGGCCATTGAGCGAAGAAGCGAACTGGCGCTGATACTTGCCGATCTTGTCGCGCGCCTCGGCCTCGCTGCCGGCGGCCGCGAGCTGAACGGCGAAACCGCCCTTGGCGACGCCGGGCGTCGCGACGGCGGCCGCAGGAGTCGTGGCGGCGGTCTGGACGGGCTTGGGCGCTTCGGTCGGCGGAGCCACCCGGTTGGTCGTCTTGGCCGCGGGACCCGAAGGGGCGGGCGCTGGCGTTGGCGCAGGAGCCGCAGCAGGCGTCGAGCCCGTCACATTGGCGGCGGTGCGCTGCGGCTGGGCAGGCATGATTGGCGGATTGGTCGGACGAGCGGCCGTTTCGGTGGGCGAAATGATCGTGCCGTCCGGACGAACCGAAACTGTCTTGACCTTGATCGGCTCAGGGAAGGCGCCAGCGGGACGCGCGGGGGCGTTTACGGCGGGAATCGAGGCCGTGCGCACCTGCGACAGGTCGACCGGCTGCTCCTCGCTGCTGACGACGCGGCTCGCGCCGATCTTCTCGCCGGACTTGTCGAGAACGGTGGCGGTCGCGGGGCTCGCGGCGCCTGAGGGCGCAGGCGCTTCGGGAACGACCTTCAGCGGGCCGCTGGCCGCCTTGATGGTGGGCGCGCTAGCCGCAGTCGTGGGATTGTTGCGGAAAGCATAAGTGCCAGCCACACCTGCCAGCACGACGCAAAGCGCGCCGCCCATGGCGTAGATGGCCTTGCGGGATTTGGGCTTCTGCTCGACCTCGTCTTCCCAGACGGCGTCTTCCTGCCGCCAGGCGCCGGGCGGGGGCGGCGGCACCTTCGAGGGCTGGGAATAAAGATTCTTGGCGTAGGGATCTTCCTCGTAGACGCCGGGGGCGAAAGCCTCGGGCGCACGCTCATGAACAAGGCCATGAGCCTGCGCATCGCCATAAGCGCCGCGCATATCGGAATGCTGATCATAACCAGGGCCACGCAGATCCCAGTCAGCGGAAACATGCTGCTCGGGGGCCATCGACTTCACGAAAGGCAGGCGCTGCCCCTCGACCAGACGCGCGAGCTCAGCGAGCGGATCGGGACGGACATCGGCATGGGAATCGGCGTGAACCG
The DNA here is from genome assembly GCA_947455285.1 of Beijerinckiaceae bacterium. Taxonomy (GTDB): domain Bacteria; phylum Pseudomonadota; class Alphaproteobacteria; order Rhizobiales; family Beijerinckiaceae; genus Terripilifer. Next base: position 4,008 of record CANGOK010000165.1, read on the forward strand.
GAGCGCTCGAAGGCGCGCGCCGAAGCAGGGCCTCGAATTCTTCGAGATCCACCGATGTGCGAGAAGTATTAGCCGGTCCACTCATGATCCACCTCGAGGTGCGATTGCGCGCTCGACGAGACCCGGGGAAAGCCGGAAGCGTCTCAACTGGCTGACCTTGTCCCGAGTCGGGAGGGCCGGTCAATGAGACTCAACGCATCTCGTCAGGCGCGCTAACGCCCAGAATTCGCAGGCCCGAGGCGAGAACGGAAGTTAACGAAACAACCAACGCCAGACGGGCTGCGGACAAATCTCGTCTTTCTTCATTAATAAAGCGCAAATGTGGCTGATCTTTTCCCCGGTTCCAGTGCGAATGGAACGCGCTGGCGAGATCGTGAAGATAAAAGGCGATGCGATGGGGCTCATGGGCCAAAGCCGCCGCCTCAATCTGGCGGGGATACTGCGCGATGAGCTTCACGAGGGCGACTTCACCTTCATCCTCAAGAAGAGAAAGGTCGGCGCCAGCCAGCGCAGCGGGTGACAAATCGATTCCGGAAATGGCGGCAAGCGCCTGACGCTCAACGCTTTTTCCGCGAGCGTGCGCATACTGCACATAGAAGACCGGATTGTCCTTCGACTGTTCGATCACCTTTGCGAGATCGAAGTCGAGCGGCGCGTCGTTCTTGCGGAAGATCATCATGAAGCGCACGGCGTCGACGCCCACTTCATCGACCACCTCACGCAGGGTGACGAAATCGCCAGCGCGTTTCGACATTTTCACCGGCTCGCCATTGCGCATGAGCTTGACGAGCTGGCACAGCTTCACATCGAGCGCCGCGCGGCCATCGGACAAAGCCTTCACCGCCGCCTGCATGCGCTTCACATAGCCGCCATGGTCGGCGCCCCAGACGTCGATCATGCTGAGGAAGCCGCGGTCGATCTTTGACTTGTGATAGGCGATGTCGGAGGCGAAATAGGTGTAGGAGCCATCCGACTTCTTGAGCGGACGATCAACATCGTCGCCGAAATCGGTCGAGCGGAACAGCGTCTGCTCGCGGTCTTCCCAGTCGTCAGGCAGCTGCCCCTTGGGCGGCGGCAGGCGCCCTTCATAGACGATGCCCCGCCCTACGAGATCATCAATCGCCGCGCCAACAAGATCGCCCTGCCCGCCGCGCGTCAGCGAACGCTCGGAGAAGAACACCTCGTGGGTGATGTTGAGCGCGGCGAGATCGGCGCGGATCATGTCCATCATGGCGTCGATGGAGGCCGTGCGGACATCCTCCAGCCATTCGCCCTCGGGCTTCCCGAGCAGGCTGTCGCCATATTTGGCGGCGAGCGCGGCGCCAACGGGCTTGAGGTAATCGCCGGGATAGAGGCCCTCGGGAATCTCGCCGATGTTTTCACCCAAAGCCTCGCGGTAGCGCATGAAGGCGGAGCGGGCGAGGACATCGACCTGCGCGCCGGCGTCGTTGATGTAATATTCGCGCGTGACGTCGAAGCCCGCGAAATCGAGCAGGCCGGAGAGCGCATCGCCAAACACCGCCCCGCGCCCATGGCCCACATGCATGGGGCCGGTGGGATTGGCGGAGACATATTCCACATTGATGGCCTGGGGCGCCGCGAGCTTGCCCCGCCCAAAATCGACGCCCTCAGCCAAGGCTGCGCGCAGCACGCCCGCGAAGACGCTGGGCTTGAGGCGGATGTTGATGAAGCCCGGCCCCGCGACCTCGGCCTGATCCACCTCGCCATCCTGCGCCAGCGCATAGGCGATCTCGGTCGCGAGTTGACGCGGGTTGGGGAAAGTCGCCTTGGCCTCGCGGGCGTAGACCATGGCCGCGTTGGTGGCGAGGTCCCCATGGGCGGGATCCTTGGTGGGCTCGACCACGAAACGGGAGAGATCAAGATCCGCAGGCAGCCGCCCCTCAGCCATGATCCCCCGCAGGATCACGGCCACGCGGGTCTGGAAATCGGCGAAAATGTTCATGGGGTCGCAGTCCGGTTTTTCAGCGCGCGCACGAGCCGCGCCGGGTCGCAGGCGGGGTAGCGGGTTTTTCGGGCGGGGTCAAAGGGGTCAGCTTGAGCGAATGCGCCCCCGTTCACGGAGCAACGTCTCATAGGCTTCACGCGAAAGCGGACACTCAATGAGGTCCGTGAACTGCCCGCGCGTCAGGTCGCACTGTCGCGCCATCGCGCTCAAAAGTGAATCGCTCAGCGTCTTGTAGCCGATTCCGTGGGATGTTTTGGTCCAGACGGATGTTTTGCGGCCGTCCTGCAACTGGAAAACGAAAACATTGTGATCGCGCTGCGAAACCAGAAAACCTTTACGCTCCAGGGCGGATTCCACCACCCGCCGCTCCATCGGCATCCCCAACTCCTGAAAATTGACGTAGCAAATCATTTCGGAGCGCCAACGCGTCCGCAGAAAAATCATCGGTCGGGCAATCCACATATTCCCGCCAGAGGAACCGAAGCGCATCCGCGACCTCGGCCTCCAGTTCCGCCCGACTCCCGCCGACGGCATGAATGTTGAACGCGCCTTCGGCAGTCAGTAGCCCATCGGCGGGATTGAAGCTCACGGCGAATGGCAGAGGCGCGCGGGCACGCAAGGACCGGCCTTCCACGGCGAAGGCGCAAAGCACCAGCGGGGCCTCTTGAACCTGTGTGGCTTCCAGCGAAGGCATTCCCGACCTCGGTTGCAATGGTTACGCAGGATGAAGCAAAAATGCGCCTGCCCCACTCCCGGGTCAAGAGCCCCGATTGCCAGGCGCCCCCAAGCCCCCTAGCTTAACCCCGCCGCGAAGGCTGCGGCTGGCGAATGGGGGCGCAGGTGCAAGGACTTATCGGATATTCGGCCCTACTGCTCCTCGCCTTCGCCCTCAGCGAGAACCGCTGGCGCGTTCCTCTACGCCTCGTCATCAGCGGAATTGCGCTGCAATGGGCGCTGGCCCTTCTCTTCATAAGGGTTCCCTGGACGGCGGAGGGGTTCCTGCTGCTCAACCACGGCGTTGAGGCGTTGCAGAAGGCGACCGATGCGGGCACGAGTTTCGTCTTCGGCTATCTCGGCGGCGGCCCCCTGCCCTTTGCTGAAACCACCCCCGGCGCCTCCTTCATCTTCGCCTTTCGCGCCCTGCCCATGATCCTCGTGGTGAGCGCGCTCGCGACCCTCCTGTTTCACTGGGGCGTGCTGCAGATCGTGGTCGAGGGCTTCGCTTTCGTCTTGCGCCGGGTCATGGGCGTCGGCGGCGCGCTGGGGCTTGGCGCCGCCGTGCATATATTCGTGGGCAATATCGAGGCGCCGCTTCTGGTGCGCCCATGGCTCGCGCGGATGCAGCGCGGCGAACTCTTCGCGCTGATGACCTGCGGCATGGCGGGCATCGCGGGTACGGTCATGGTGCTTTACGCAAGCATCCTTGGCCCGGTGATCCCCTCCGCGCTCGGCCATGTGCTGATCGCCGCCGTCATCTCGACGCCTGCGGCTCTCGCGGTCTCGGCGCTGATGGTGCCCTTCCAC
>CANGOK010000166.1 GCA_947455285.1 Beijerinckiaceae bacterium
CAGGTCGACTATGTGCGCGCCAACTCCATCGAACTCGCCATCCGCATCGGCAACGAGGCCAAGGCGGGGCGCGTGCAGGCGAGCGTCTTCGACGGCACGGGCGCAACAGTCACGCTCAAGGCGGACAACCTCGTCGAGAAGTGGACGCCCGACGTCGATTTGCCCAAGCACCTGTTCGACCCAGAGGGCTATTGGGTCGCGACCAACTACTATGTGAATACGCCGGGCGTAAACACGGACCTCGTGCCGAAGGGAAGCGAACCAAAGACCTTCGAAGATCTACTCGACCCCAAGTGGAAAGGCCGCATGGCCTGGAACGTCCAGCCAAGCATTTCCGCAGGCCAAGGATTCGTCGGCAGCGTCATCGCCGCCATGGGCGAGGAGAAGGCTCGCGCCTATTTCGCCAAGCTTTCGGAACAGAAGATCGCGCATCTGCGCGTGTCGGGGCGTCAGGTGCTCGATCAGGTCATCGCGGGCGAATACGCCATCGGCCTTCAAATTTTCAACAACCATGCCTTCATCAGCGCCAGCAAAGGGGCGCCCGTTGACTGGGTGAAGATGGAGCCGCCGCTCGTCAGCTATTCCGTCATGTCGATCCCCAAGGGAGCGCCACAGCCCAACGCCGGCAAGCTGCTCGTCGACTATATGGTTTCCGAGGAAGCCCAGAAAATCTTAGCCGAGGCGGGCGAATTGCCTGTGCATCCCAACGTCAAGCTTCGCGACACAACCATGGTCCCCGATGGTCAGAATTTCAAAGGCACGTTTCTAACCCCGGAGAAGCTATCAGCGGAACTCGCGGGTTGGTCGAAGATCTTTGACGAATATTTCAAGTGAGCGCCATGACGAAGCCACCTTGCAAGGAAATCTCGGTCAACGCCTTCTACGCCAATTCGCCGGGGCAAAACTGGATCGGCCTCTGGAGCATGCCGGGCAGCCGGGCTGCCGAATATAAAAGCCTCGATTATTGGGTCGACGTGGCGCGCATCTCCGAGCGTGGTCTTTTCGACTCCGTGTTCTTCGCCGACACCAGCGGCGTCCACGACGTTTATGAAGGTAGCGCGCGCGCGACAATCGAACGCGCAGGGATGTTCCCGATGAATGATCCGTTGCTGGTCATTCCCACAATGGCTCACGCGACCAAGAACCTGAGCTTCGGCGTCACCGCCAATCTCTCCTACGAGCCGCCCTATGCGTTGGCGCGCCGTTTCTCGACGCTCGACCATCTCACCAATGGACGCATCAGCTGGAACATCGTCACCGGCTTTCAAGATAGCGCCGCGCGCGCCATGGGCCGCGACAAGCAACACGAACATGACAGGCGTTATGACATCGCCGAAGAATATATGGAGGTGGTCTACAAGCTGTGGGAAGGCAGCTGGGAAGATGATGCGGTCGTGCTGGATAAGGCGAACAGCATCTACGCCCGCGCCGACCGCGTGCATGAAGTGAGCCATGAAGGCGAGCACTTCCGCATGCGCGGCATCCATCTGTGCGAGCCATCGATGCAACGCACGCCGGTGCTTTTTCAGGCCGGCGGCTCGGCCCGAGGCCGCACCTTCGCTGCGCGCCACGCGGAATGCCTCTTCATCAACGGACTGCCAAGCAAAGCGACCGCAGAGCGCATCCGCTCGGTGCGCGAGGAGGCGCGCTCTCTTGGCCGCAACCCCGAAGACATCAAATTCATCATGATGGCGACAATCGTGACGGCGCCAACCGAAGCGGAGGCGCGTGACAAGTACGAGATGATTTCCCGTTACGTCGATGGCGAGGGCATGTTGGCGGTACGCTCAGGCCTATCAGGCATCGACCTTTCGAGAGACCTCAGCGGTTTCGTCAACGGGAGCGAAAAAGCGCGCGGCATCGGCACCATCACCGAATTTCTCCTCAAGGAAGAAAAGTCGCTCGACCGGCTGAAGGACTACGCGAAGTTCGGACCTCAGGCGGGGCGCGAATGTTTCATCGTCGGCACGCCAAGCCAGGTCGCCGATACGTTGATCCAGTGGATGAACGAAGCAGAGATCGATGGATTCAATCTGCATCGTTCCGGCGAACCGCAGCACCTCATCGATTTCGTGGATCTCGTCGTCCCCGAGTTGCAGAACCGGGGCGTCTATAAAACCGCTTATCGCGAAGGGAGCTTCCGCAATAAGCTTTTTGGCCAGGGTGATCGGATCGGCTCGGGCCATCCGGCTTTGAATTACAGGGTCTGAACAATGAAAAGCATCTCAAACATCAAGCGCGCGATCACGGGTCTCCTCCTCGCGGGAGCGACCGTGGCGATGGCTGCGGCCGCCCAAGCGCAGGATTTCCCCAAACGCGCAGTGACAATCGTCGTGCCCTTCGCGGCTGGCGGCAGCGGAGACATTCTGGCGCGCATGGCCATACAGAAACTTGAGCCGAAATGGGGCGTGCCGGTCATCGTCGACAACAAGCCAGGCGCAGGCGGCAATATTGGCGCAGCTGCCGTGGCGCGCGCCACACCCGATGGCTACACATTGCTACTTGGCAGCAGCGCGCAGTTCGCGGTCAATGTCTCGCTGTTCAAATCCCTGCCCTATGATCCGGTGAAGGACTTCGTCCCGCTGGCGCTGGCGGCTGCGACTCCCTTCGTTCTCGTTACGAACAATGATGTTCCAGCTAAAAATCTCACGGAATTCATTGCCTACGCCAAGGCGCAAGAGAAGCCGTTGAGCTATGCGACGGCTGGTTTCGGCGTGCCGCATCATCTCTATATGGAGATGCTGAAAAGCATGACCGGGATCAACCTGACGCCGGTTCCCTATAGGGGCAGCGCGCCAGCCTTGACCGATGTCGTCGCCGGGCATGTCCCAGTCATGTTCGTCGACCTTGGTCCGGGTCTTGGACAAATTCAGGCGGGCGCTGTGCGCACGCTCGGTCTGTCTCTCGCACAGAAGTCCGACATTCTGCCGGATGTGCCGTTCATCAAAGATACGCTCCCGGGCTTCAATGTAGCCTCATGGCAGATGTATGCGGCGCCCGCAGGAACCCCGAAGGAGATCATCGCCAAGCTCAACTCAGACCTTCGCTCTGTGATCGAAGATCCGCAGCTGAAGCAGCAGGTCAGCAAGGCAGGCATGTTGCCGATGGAGGCAGGCTCAGTAGAGCAGCTTCAGACCTTCATGAAGTCCGAAATCACACGATGGAGCGACGTGGTGCGCAAGGCGGGCATCGAAGGCTCGCAATGATCAATGTCAGCTTCATAAAGGGGAACGCCAGATGCTGAACATGACGCGTTTTGTGAAGAACACTGTCTGCGCGGTCGGCGCGCTTTGCGCATTGCTCGCGCCCGCGAAGGCAGCCAGCTATCCAGAGCGGCCGGTCAAGATCGTCGTCCCCGTCGCTGCCGGGGGCGCACTTGATATCAACGCTCGCATCATCGCTCAGTGGCTCACTGAACGGCTTCATCAGTCCTTCATCATCGAGAACAAGCCGGGCGCTGCGACAAACCTCGCAATCGAATATGTCGTGCGCGCGCCAGCAGATGGTTACACGCTGCTTCTTGTGCCGGGTTCTGTTTCGGTCAACGCGACCCTGTTCGAGAAACTGAACTTCAATTTTCTACGCGACATCACCCCGGTCGCCATGATCAGCAAGCTGCCACTGGTCATGGAGGTCAACCTGTCGATTCCCGCGCAAAACGTGAAGGAGTTCGTCGCCTATGGGAAGGCCAATCCCGGCAAGATCAACATGGCGACGAGCGGCAATGGAACGCCGCATCATATCGCCGGAGCCTTGTTCAGCCTGACGACTGGCGTGGAGATGGTCCCGGTGCCTTTTGGCGGCGGCGCACCTGCGCTAGTCAGCCTGATGGGAGAACATGTGCAAGTCATGTTCAGCCCGCTGCCCGAGTCAATTGGCAGCATCAAGGCCGGCAAGGTCCGCGCGCTGGCCGTAACGACAGCCTCGCGCGTCGATGCGCTGCCCGATGTGCCGACCGTCGCCGAAACGCTGCCCGGTTATGAAGCCAGTTCATGGCAAGGCATGGGCGTTCCCACCGGCACGCCTCGCGAAATTGTGGACCTGCTCAATCGCGAAATCAACGCAGGTTTGACGGATCCGAAGGTTCGTCAGTCCATATCGGAACTTGGAAGCGTTCCGACAGTCATGAGCCCCGGAGAGTTCCGTCAGATGATCGCTGATGAAACCAAGAAATGGGGCGAAGTCATCCGCGCAGCCAATATCAAGCCGGAATGACGCAAGCTCATATCAGGGAATGCCGACAACGAATGAAAGCCCGAAGGTCGTAGGCGTATAGCGCCTAGTCGCCCAGGACTACGAAGATGTCGAAACAGGCGATCTGACGCCACACCCGAACGTCCCCGGGCGCACCGTCGCGCCGTCGTCTCATGGAAACGCGAGGAATAAAGCTCAGAGGTCGAGCAGCCTCGCTGCATCCGCAGCAGCCACGCGCCCCTCATCTGTCGGGATCACCCAGACCTCGACAGTGCTGTCCTTGGTGTGGATCGACATGGCCTCATCGCCTGTCGCGCGACGGTTAGCCTCTTGATCGATACGCAGACCCAGCCATCCCAGGGCCGAGCAGACGTCGGCGCGCAGGGATGCGTCATGCTCTCCGATACCGCCGCTGAAGGCGTAGACATCGAGCCCCTGTAGGCAAGCGGTCATGGCGCCGCTCTCGCGAATAACACGATGCGTGAATAGCCGGGTGGCGAAGCGAGCCTCCTCGCTATCGCTAGCGCGCAAAGTGCGCATATCCGCAGACAGGCCTGACAGACCAAGGAGACCTGATTTCTTATACAGCAGATCCTGAATCCTCTGATGGTCGTAGCCATGCTCGAGCAGATAAAGCAGAACGCCCGCATCGAGCGAGCCGCTACGCGTGCCCATGATCAGCCCATCAAGCGCGGAGAATCCCATGGTGGTTGCCCGCGAACGTGATCCCGCGGCGGCGCAAAGACTGGCGCCATTGCCAAGATGCGCCATGATAACCCGCTCTCCTGCACGCGAAGAAAGCTGCTGCAAACGACCCATGATGTATTGATAAGAAAGACCATGAAATCCATAGCGGCGCACGCCGTCATCGCGCAAAGCAGCGGGAAGCGCGAAGGCATATTCCTCGTCCGGCAAGTTGGCGTGAAAGGCGGTGTCGAAACAGCCTATCTGCGGCAGATCAGGGAAAGCCGACATGAAGGCGCGAACGCCCGCAAGATTGTGCGGCTGGTGCAAAGGCGCCAGCGAATTTAGGGCGCAGAGATTCACCAGCGCGCCCTCATCAAGAATGACGCTCCGCCGATAGCTCTTGCCCCCATGAACGATCCGATGTGCGACCGCTTGCAAAGGCGGAAGATCATGCTCGCTCTGCAGTAGAGCAGACAATCGCTGGAGCGCGGCATCGAATGCATCCTCGCCGCTCGCCTGCAAGGCTTGACGCGTCTTCACGCCGTTATAGCTATAGCTGAGCTCCGGCTTTCCCTGCGGCTCCAATCCCTGAATTGAGCCGGTCAGCACGCAAGCGCCAACGCCTCCCTGCCCCACAGGATGTAGCGAAAACTTCAGGGTGGAGGAGCCAGCATTGACTGCGAGAATAGCCATTTGGATTTCTTAATTTTGGAGAGCAGACGTCGCACGGTTCTTATGCGCGGCCAGCAAAGCCAGAAGAGCAGAAGCCACCCGCGTCGCCGGACCATCGGCGCGGCTCGTCAGGGCGATCGGCACCCGGGCTCCCAAGACCAATCCGGAACCTGTTGCGCCCGCCAGATATTCAAGTTGCTTTGCGAGCATATTGCCGGATTCAAGATCCGGGCAAACGAGAATATCGGCATCGCCCGCAACTTGCGACGCTATGTTCTTAATGCGTGCAGCTTGCAAGGATATGGCGTTATCGAAGGCGAGCGGCCCATCGAGAATGCCGCCCTTGATCTGCCCGCGATCAGCCATCTTGCATAGGGCCGCGGCGTCAAGGGTTGAGGGCATCTCCTGATTGACAGTTTCGACAGCCGCGAGAATGGCGAGCTTGGGCTGTGCGATGCCCAGGATATGCGCGAGCTCGATTGCGTTGCATATGATGTCTGCTTTCTCGTGCAGGCTTGGGCGAATGTTGAGCGCTGCATCCGTGACCATGAGGGGTTTAGGATACATCGGCACATCAAAACGGAAGACATGCGACATGCGCCGCCCCGTCCGTAAAGCAGGCTGCGCAAGCACCGCATGCAACAATTCATCCGTATGCAGGCTACCCTTCATCAAAATTTCGACTTTACCACTCGCCGCCATTTCGGCCGCCATCTCAGCTGCGGCATGACTGTGGGGAACATCGATGAGCTCGCATGCGCTGATATCAAGTCCCGCATCTTGGGCGATCTTGGCGATCTTGGCCCGGGGCCCGATCATAACGGGAACGATGAGGCCGTAGCGGGCAGAGTCCAGCGCGCCGCTGAGGGAATCCTTATCGCAGGGATGGACCACCGCGCAGCGCACCGCTTCAAGTCCCGCGCCGCGCGCCAGCAGCGCGTTAAAGCGCACTTCCGGATCGAAGAGTTGAATATGCGGTGCGATTGAGCGCGGGCGTCTGACCTTCTGGGTTGGTGCGATGACGATCGCAACGCCGGTGACGACCTTTTCGCCATGCTGGTTGATGACCTGGCAATCAAGCGTCAGCCGCTTTTTAACGTCGTCCTTTTCACTGACGGTCACCGTGACAGTCAATGTGTCGCCGATGCGCACCGGACGCGTGAAATGAAGGTCCTGATTGATGTAGATCGTCCCCGGCCCTGGGAACACCGTGCCAAGCAGAGCCGAGATAAGGGCCCCGCTCCACATGCCATGCGCTATGACGCCATGGAACACCGTGTCGTTGGCGTAGTCTGCATCAAGATGCGCAGGGTTCGTGTCGCCCGACACCGCCGCGAAGGCCTGAATGTCTGCGACCGTCAATTGACGCGACAGCCGCGCCGTCTGCCCGACGACGATTTCGTCATAGGTGACATTTTCGATCATTTCGATGAGAGGGGTCTCGTCCATGACTTCTTCTTTCAGGCGATGGCGTGACAGCCGGCGTCGACAAAGATGGTTTGGCCGGTCATGCCACTCGATGCATCGGAGCAAAGGAACGCGCAGAGCTGCGCGATTTCTTCCAGTTTGACCAAGCGACCCAATGGGGCTTTCTCAATGGCGTGTTTCATCAGGTCGTCAAAGCCCTCGATGCCCGACGCCGCTCGCGTCAAAATGGGTCCAGGGGAAACGGCATGAACGCGAATATTCGCTGACCCAAGCTCCATCGCCATGTAGCGCACAAGAGATTGCAACGCGGCCTTCACCGGCCCCATTAGTCCATAATGCGGGACGGCTTCATCCGCTCCGAGATAGCTCATGGTGACGAGACTGCCGCCGTTGGG
>CANGOK010000167.1 GCA_947455285.1 Beijerinckiaceae bacterium
ACAGGAAGACCTACACATGAACAAGACGGAACTCGTCGACCACATCGCTGCGCGCACGGAAACCACCAAGGCCGATGCCGCCGCCGCTCTGGACGCGGTGCTCGACGGCATCACCACTGCGCTCAAGAAGGGCGACGAAGTGCGCCTCGTGGGCTTTGGCACTTTCTCGGCCAAGCATCGCGCTGAGGCCAAGGGCCGCAACCCCACCACCGGCGCTGAGATCACGATCCCGGCTTCCACCAACGCCCGTTTCAAGACCGGCGCCGCCTTGAAGGCCGAACTGAACAAGAAGTAATCCGCGACTGATCGCGAGCTTCGGGGCGGTCTTTATGGCCGCCCTTTTTCTTGGGGGCTTGCGCAACAGGCCGGGGCCTGTCTAAAACCTCGCCGGGGGCGGTTAGCTCAGTTGGTAGAGCGCCTGCTTTACACGCAGGATGTCGGCGGTTCGAGACCGTCACCGCCCACCAGTCTCCAAAACTCATCGAAATCCGCGACCTTTAAGCGCGGTATACGTCTGCTTTTGCGGGCGCGCTCTTTTGTGCTAATCGGCTTCACAGGCCTCAGCAGCAGTCGCCAGCAGGCCATCCCACCCTCCGCATCCCCCGGGATGCGCAAGAACCACTCACCTGAGAGGACGACCCATGAGATTTTGCATCAGCGGGAACGGCGCCATGGCCAATGCCCATCTGAAGGCGATCAAGGCCATTGCTGGTTCTGAAGTCACCGTTTTGCAGAGCCGCACCCAGGAAGGCGCTGACAAGACCGCCGGCGAATATGGCGTGCCGGTCGCGCTGACCAATTTCGAAGAAGCCGTCAATCGCAAGGATGTGGACGCGGTCATCATCACCGGTCCGACCCAGATCCACGCTGATCAGGCCGAGATCGCCATGCGCGCTGGCAAGCATGTGCTCATCGAAATCCCCATGTGCGACAGCGTGGCCGACGCCGAGCGCATCGTGCGCGTGCAGAAGGAAACCGGCGTCACCGCCATGGCCGGCCATGTGCGTCGCTTCAACCCCAGCCATCAGCTCATGCACCAGAAGCTGCACAAGGAAGGCGTCTTCCTGCAGCAGATGCAGGCCCACACGCACTTCTTCCGCCGCACAAACATGAACGCGCTGGGTCAGGCGCGCTCGTGGGTCGACCATCTCCTGTGGCACCATGCCTGCCACACCGTCGATCTCTTCTCTTACCAAACTGGCGAAGAGGTCTCGGTCGTCTCTGCGGTTCAGGGCCCGTATCACCCCGAGCTCAAGATCGCGATGGACATGGGCATCGTGATGAAGACGCCGAAGGGCTCGATCTGCGTGCTCTCGCTCTCCTTCAACGACGAAGGACCGATCGGATCGCCCTATCGCTACATCTGCGACAAGGGCACCTGGGTCTCCTTCTATGACGATCTCACCGACGGCTTCGGCAAGAAGCTCGATCTGGCTGGCGTCGCTCCGTCGATGAATGGTTTTGAAAATCAGGACCGTGAATTCATCGCCGCCATCGAAGGCAATCGCGCCCCGAACTGCTCGGTCGCCGACGCCCTCGCCACGATGAAGGTTCTGGGCAAGATCGAGGACATACTTCTCGCCGCCGACGGCAAGTAATCGCTCCTTTCAACTCAGAGCGAGTATCCAAAATTGATCCCGCCGGTTCATTCCGGCGGGATTTTTTTGATCCATTGCAGGTCCGAAATGGCCGGGCTTGGCGAGCGGGGATTTTTGTGCGGAAATAGGGGTTCAAAAAAATACATAACAATCGCCAAGGCGCGACCAGGGGGAGACATGACAGATCTCAGATACGAAGCGCCCAACAGCTTGAACGCGGCGGTCGCGTTGCTGACTGAGGCCAAGGGCCTTGCGCGCGTGATGGCGGGCGGGACAGACGTCATCGTTCAGATGGAGATGGACCAGAGCGAGCCCGAGCTGATCGTCGACATCAAGAAGATCCCCAAGCTGCGCGGCATCAGCGCCGAGAATGGCGGCTTTCGCGTGGGCGCGGCGACGACGGGCATGCAGCTCTGCGATCACAAGACCTTCGCCGCCGCATGGCCGGGCGTCATCGATGGCGTGAAGCTGATCGGTTCGATACAGGTCAAAGGCCGCGCCTCCATGGGCGGGAATCTTTGCAACGCTTCGCCTGGCGCAGACAGCGTGCCTCCGATGATCGCAGCCGGCGCCATCGCGCGGGTGGTAGGCCCTAACGGGGTGCGCGAAGTTCCTGTCGAGCGGATCCCCACGGCGCCGGGCAAGACCTCGCTCGCCAAGGGCGAGATCATTGCTTCCTTCTTTTTGCCGCCCCGCCCAAAGGGCTCAGGCGACGCCTACATGCGCTTCACGCCCCGCACCGAGATGGACATTGCGGTGACGGGCGTCGCGATCAATCTCACGCTGGATGCAGAGGGCGTCTGCACGGCTGCCCGCGTCGCCATCGGCGCGGTCGCGCCCACGGCCTTGCTTGTCAAGGACGCGGGCGACGCGCTCATCGGCACAAAGGTCGATGAAGCCGCCATTGAAAAGCTCGTGGCCGCGACACGCGCCGCTTGCAAGCCGATTGACGACAAGCGCGGAACCAAGGCGTTCCGCATCGAGGTGACAGGCGTGCTCGCCCGGCGTGTCGCGATGGCGGCCCTTGAACGCGCGAGGGGGAACATATGAAAAAGCATCACATCACCCTGAACGTGAATGGCGACGAATATGATGCGCTCGTGGAGCCGCAACAGTCGCTGCTCGATGTGCTGCGCGACAAGCTGATGCTGACCGGCACCAAGGAAGGCTGCGCCACTGGCGATTGCGGCGCCTGTTCGGTGATCGTGGACGGCGTGTTGCAATGCGCCTGCCTGATGCTGGGCGTAGAAGCTCAAGGCGTCCATGTGGAGACCATCGAAGGCATGGCGCAGGGCAGCGATCTGCATCCCCTTCAGAAGGCCTTTCTCGAGTTCAACGGCCTGCAGTGCGGCATCTGCACCCCCGGCGTTCTAGTTGCTGCGAAAGCGCTGCTGGAGCGCAACCCTGACCCGACCGAGACCGAGGTGCGCTACTGGCTCGCCGGAAACCTTTGCCGCTGCACCGGCTATGACAAGCTGATCCAATCGGTGCTCATCGCCGCCAAAGAAATGAGAGGGGCGTGACATGGCTCACGATATTCTTGAAAACAGCGGCTTCGCTGCAGATCGCAAGCTGAATATCGTCGGCACCAGCCCCATCAAGCACGATGGTTGGGACAAGGTGACGGGCGCCGCGAAATTCTCATCGGACCTCATCCTGCCGGGCATGCTCGTGGGCAAGATCCTGCGCAGTCCTCATCCCCATGCAGTGATCAAATCCATCGACACTTCGGAGGCTGAAAAGCTCGCGGGTGTGAAGGCGGTCGTGACAGGCGCTGACTTTCCCAAGATCAAGGAAGGCACACCCTACGGCGACATGACCCGCATGGTGATGGCGCAGGAGAAGGTCTACCACGAAGGCCATCCGGTCGCCGCCGTCGCCGCTACATCTGAGGCCGTCGCCAAGAAGGCGCTGAAGCTGATCAAGGTCGACTATGAGGTGCTGCCGCATGTCATCGACCCCGTGGCGGCCATGCAGCCCGATGCGCCTATCCTGCACAGCTACATGCGCACGAAAGGCGCAACGCCCAACGATCCGAAGGTCAGCGCTGACAGGCCCTCGAATATCGTTGAACGCTACGAGCTTGGCGTGGGCGACGTCGATGCCGCCTTCAAGGAGGCCGACGTCATCGTCGAGCGCACCTTCGACACCAAGCCCATGCATCAGGGCTATATCGAGCCGCAATCCTGCGTGGCCACTTGCTCGGAGGAAGGCGAGATCGAGCTTTGGTGCTGCACCCAGGCGCCTTTCGTCTATCGCGATCGCCTGTCGGAAATCCTCAAGGTCGATGGCTCCAAGATCAAGGTGCAGCAATCGGAGCTTGGCGGTGGTTTCGGCGGCAAGACGGCGTTTTATGCAGAGCCGGTCGCGATCCAGCTCGCCCGCAAGGCGCGCCGGCCGGTGAAGATCACCTTCACCCGTTCGGAGGTCTTCCGTGGCACAGGCCCTGTCTCGGGCACGCAGTCGCGCATCAAGATCGGTTGCAAGAAGGATGGCACGATCACCGCGGCGGAAGCCGAGCTGATCTTTCAGACGGGACCTTATTCGGGATCGGCCTTCACCAATGCGCCGCAGGCGATGTTCACGCGCTACGATCTGAAGAACGTGCGCACAGTCTCCTACGAAGTCGTCTCCAATCGTCCCAAGGTCGCCTCGTTCCGCGCTCCTTGCGTGCCGCAGGTCGTGTTTGGCGTCGAAGGGATCATGAGCGAGCTTGCGAACAAGATCGGCATGGACCAGATCGATTTTCGTCGCAAGAACGCCATGGCTGATGGTGCGAAGACGATCTATGCGGAGACCTTTGGAAAGATCGGCTTCATCGAGACTCTGGAGGCCGCCAAGGCTTGTGATCATTATCTCTCGCCTGTGCCCAAGGGGCAGGGCCGTGGCATCTCCACGGGCTTCTGGTTCAATCGTGGCGGCGAGACCTCTTCGACGCTGAACGTTGCGCCCGATGGTTCGGTCACCATAACCATCGGCACGGCGGATGTGGCGGGCTCGCGCATCTCCATCTCCATGATGGTGGCCGAGGAGCTTGGCATTCCCGTCGACAAGGTGCGCGCCGTGTTGGCGGACACCCATCAGCTCGGCTTCAACCGCGTCACGGCGGGCAGCCGCACGACCTTCTCGCAGGGCGTGGTGCTGGTTGATTGCGCGCGCAAGGTCATCAAGGAGATGGCTGGCCGCGCCGCGCGCATCTGGAACGTGCCGGAAGAGGGCGTTGAATTCTCCAACGGCTCATTCCGTCCTGCAGGCGCCAATGTGGGCGAGTTCCAGCCGCTCACCATCGCTGACATCGCCAAGAAGACGACGAGCACCGAAGGAGCCATCGCTGCGCGTTCCGACATGAATGTGACGGGCGCGGGGCCGGGCTTTGGTTGTCATATCGTCGATGTGGCGGTCGACGAAGAGACCGGCGCTGTTGAAATCAAGCGCTATACGGTGGTGGAGGACGCCGGCAAGGCCATCCATCCCCTGCAGGTGGAAGGTCAGTTCCAGGGCGGCGCCGTGCAGGGCATCGGCTGGGCTCTCAACGAAGAATATATCTTCGGCGAAGACGGCAAGATGCAAAACCCTGGCTTCCTCGACTATCGCATGCCTGTGGCTTCGGATGTGCCGAACATCGATACGGTGATCGTCGAAGTGCCAAACCCGCGCCACCCCTTTGGTCTGCGCGGCGTCGGCGAAGTGCCTGTAGTGCCCACCATGGCCGCCATCGCCAACGCTATTGGAAACTGCATTGGCGTTCGTCCCCAATCCCTGCCGATGTCGCCGCCGCGCATGTTGCAGTGGATCAAGGAGCGCGACGCAGCGAAATAAAGCCTGAACCTTCGCCCCTGTCCGCACAAGGCAGGGGCGAAATCGCTTTTGCTCAGCCCTGTGGGACCATGAGCTTCGCCCGCTCCACGGCCGCGGGTGGCGCTGCATAAAGGTCGCGCACGATTTTTGTGAGTTCGTCGGCGCCCACGGGATCAATATCGAGCGACTGACGTTTAGCGATTTCAATCACCATGGGATCGCGCAGGGCTTCGACATAGGCCTTGCGGATCGCCTCAACC
Organism: Beijerinckiaceae bacterium; assembly: GCA_947455285.1. GTDB lineage: Bacteria > Pseudomonadota > Alphaproteobacteria > Rhizobiales > Beijerinckiaceae > Terripilifer. The sequence continues at coordinate 5,657 of CANGOK010000167.1, forward strand.
CGCTCCATCGGCACACCCGGTCCCATAAAGGATGGGAAGCCCGTCGCCGAGGGCCCGCAGAGCACTTCCAGCACTTGTCGATCCTCAGGGGTTTTCGCCAGATCAAGGGCCAGTGGAACATCGGATGGAATGTCGGGCGCCTTGGCCATGCCGAGCTGGACGATGGGTTTGATCTTTCCTTCGGGGATCCACGACGCGCTCGTGCCGCTGTTCAGCGAGGCCCAGGTGAAACCGACCTTGCCTTCGATCTCGCCCTTTTGCATGGCGATATCCACCTGGCCGACACTGCTATAACCGGTGATGATCTTGAATTTGGTTCCCGTCAGGCGATTGAGCGCCGCAGGGAAAATGGCTGTGTCCTGATTGGGCGCGGTGGCGCCGACCACTACTTCCCGCGTCATGGCTTCTTGTATCGTGCGAACCTTGGTGTTTGCCGTCCATACGGCGCCGATGGAGACTGTGCGCGCAGGGCTGCCGATCCAATTGAATTTCGTCGGGTTGAATTGCGCGCCGGGCACGTTCAATAGCGGCGCGAGCATGAAGCCGCGCGTGATGAAAGCCCATTGGGTGCCGTCTTGCGGGCCGACATTCTGGATGTAATTGGCGAGCTTGATGCCGCCTGCGCCCGGCATGTTCGTCACGACGACGTTGGGATTGCCGGGGATATATTTGCGCATAACCTGCGCGAGCAAATGTGGGTAGGCGCCGACCGCGCCTGCGCTCTCGCCGGTGCCGATATACATCGTGATCGTCTTGCCGCGGTAGAAGGCTTCGACGCTTTGCGCGCGGGCGGGCGCAGCGATGAGACTTGCAGCTGCGCCAAGGCAGGCCCGGCGGGTGAGTAAGTCTTTCCCCTGCATCAGGCCGCTCCCTTTCGCGCTACTTTCCCCTCGCCATCAATAACGATTGGATAATCATCGCGAGCGGCTTGCGGCGAAACATAGCCTGCATCGAGATCGGCTTGAATCTGATGAAGGGCGCGTTCTTTCGGCAGACCATAGCCTCCGCCGCCGCCGGTCTCGACGCAAACGATGTCGCCAGCTTGCAGCCTCATGCCCTTTTGCTTGCTGATGTCGCGAGGCTCTTCGCCCTGCCGCTCCAGAATGAAGCGCCCCGGTCGCCCCTGCTTGCCGCCTTGTACGCCCCAAGGCGGGAACTTGGTGCGGTCGAGATTTGTCTGCAGCGTGCAGGAGTCGAGCATTTCGTATTTCTTGCGGAAACCAAGTCCGCCGCGAAATTTGCCTGCTCCGCCAGAATCTTCGCGCAACGAAAATTCGACGATACGGATGGGCAGAGAGACTTCCTGCAGTTCAAGCGGGATGATGCGCGTGTCGCCATGCGCCATCGTTCGATAGGGCCCGGAGCCGTCATGCGTCGCGCAGGCGCCCCATCCTCCATGGCCGCTGTCGTGGCTGTCGAAATATGAGCCATCCTTGCGCCGACCATGAAAGCGCACCCCGGAATGGGTGGCGAAATGGCCGCCCGGAACGCGGTGTGGCAAAGCTTTCTCCAACGCCTTGATGACGGTGTCGATCACTGTGGGAAACGGCGTCGAATAATTACCCATGGGCGCTGTTGCGTCTGCGCTCAGGATCTTGCCGGGAGGCAGGATGAGCTTGAGCGGGCGGAACGTGCCTTCGTTGGCCATCTCATCCGCGCCCAAGAGATATTTGAAAGCGACGCGCGCGGTTGTCTGGCCGCCGCCGAAGTATCC
>CANGOK010000168.1 GCA_947455285.1 Beijerinckiaceae bacterium
GAGAACGCCTATCGCGGCGGCTCGGGCGAAGTGCATGTGCGTTGGAGCGGACGGGCCGACCCGCTCTTCGACGCATGGACGCAGGCGGGCAAGGCCGCCGGCTTCCGCGAAAATGAAGATTTCAACGGCGCCACGACCGAGGGCTTCGGCCTCATCCAGCAGACCATCAAGAACGGCAAGCGCCATTCAGCCGCGCGGGCGCATCTGCACCCCGCCCTCTCGCGACCCAACCTCAGCCTTGAGGTGAAAGCCCATGCGACGCGCATTCTCTTTGAAGGCACGCGGGCCGTGGGCGTCGAATATCGCAAGGATGATCTCACCCACCGCGTTTACGCGGAAAAAGAGGTCATCATCTCCTCTGGCGCATTCAATGCGCCGCAACTGCTCATGCTCTCTGGCATAGGGCCCGACGCCCATCTGCGCGAACATGGAATCGAGACCCTCGTCGATCTGCCGGTAGGGACCAATCTGCAAGATCATCTGGCGGCATGGTTCTCATGGGCGCGCAACAGCCCCGGCCATTTCCAGCAACTGATGCGTTTCGACCGCATGGCTCTCGCCATGATTCAGGCCTGGTTCTTCGGCACGGGACCGGCGACCGATGTGCCGGGCAGCCTCTTCGCCTTCATCAAGACGGACGCCTCGCTCGAATATCCCGATATGGAGCTCATCTTCCGGGGCACGGCGGCCAATGCGCATATGTGGATGCCGGGGATCAAGGCGCCCTTCGAAGACGCCTTCGCCATCCGCCCCGCGCTCATGCGCCAGAAGAGCCGTGGCGAGGTTTTGCTGCGCTCGGCCGATCCCTTCGACAAGCCGCGCATCCACTATAATTTCCTCACCCATCCCGATGACCTCAAGACGATCATCAAGGGAACGCGGCTGGCGCTGGAAGTCTCGAACCAACAGCAGATGGCGCAGTTCAAGGGACGACCGATCGGCCCGCCGCCGGTGAAGAGCGATGCGGATATCGAGGAATGGTTCCGCAAGACCGCGATCACCGTCCATCACCCCTGCGGCACCTGCCCCATCGGCCCGGTGCTTGATCCGCAGTTGCGGGTGCATGGAACGCAGGGCCTGCGGGTCGTCGACGCCTCAGCCATGCCCAGCATCGTCGGCGCCCATATCAACGCCGCCGTGCTGATGATCGCGGAGCGCGGTGCGGACTTCATCCGTGGCCACGCGCCGCTTCCGCCTGCAGTGGGAGTGTGAGGGGGTCGATCAGACCCCCAGCGCCTCGCGCATACGCTGGCGACGCTCTTCCTTATACATGTCATCGTATTTGCGCGGACCCATCGGGCCCTGCTCGATGACCATCTCCACGAAGATCGGGCCTTCCTCGGAGAGGATCGCCGGCAGCTGGGCCTCGAACTCTTCCAGAGTCTCGATGCGGCGCACATTGGCGATGCCGCCCGCCTTCGCCATGGCGCAGAAATCAACCTTGGGATTGGGCAGGGGATGGCCGCCATTGGCCTCATAGCTGCCGTTGCAAAACACCATGTGCACGAGGTTCGTCGGCGCCGCGGCGCCGACGGTGACGAGGGTGCCTAGGTTCATGAGAAGGCTGCCGTCGCCATCAAGCACGATCACGCGACGCTCGGGACGCGCCAGCGCAAGGCCGATGCCGTGCGAGGAGGCGAGGCCCATGGCGCCGAAGGAATAATAGTTCAGCGCGCGGTCGCTCATCTCGACCCATTCGGAAGCGGCCGAATAGGTCGCGACGACGATCTCGTCGTCGGTCAGGCGGGCGGCGAGAGCCTCAAGGCATTTTGTCCGGTTCATCATATTGAAAATCTCCGGTTCAAACGGGCTTGCGGCCGACGAGCATGGCGACGGGATGCTTATTTTCATAAGCGCGGCGGATCGCGGGCGCGACCACGGCGACGTCCTCATCCGCATCGATATAGTGGCGCTCGATGCCCATCACATCGAGAAGCGGCTCGATGATGCGCAGGCCGAACTTCTTCGACTCCTGCGGCGGCACGCCCACCTCCTTGCTGAGCAGACCGATCATCATGCACATCGGCATGTTGTGCTCGCAGGCGATCGCGCGGATGGCGTTCATCGAATAGAGAAAGCCGGTGTACTGGATGAGGATCAGCGCGCGCTTGGCGCCATAAGTCAGCCCGGCGGCGATGCCGAAGGCCTCATCTTCCTTGCAGGTGCGGATCAGCTTGAAATCGGGGTCGTTGCGGATGGGCGTCAAGAGTCCGCCTGCGGTGTGAATGTCCGGCACGGAGAGAACGTGGCTCACCCCTGCTTCCTTCACCGCCTTGATGATCGGCGCTCCATGCAGAACACCCGTCGCGTTTACAGGCGCATTCATTCGTCATCCTCCCCTGTTGGGGCCAAGAAAACAGATTTGCGCCGCCATGTCACGCGCCCGCCGGTTGAACCAAGCGGGCGCGGGGGAGTGCCTAGAATTCAACAACGGTTCGGATCGACTTGCCTTCGTGCATCAGATCGAAGCCTTCGTTGATGCGCTCGAGCGGCAGTTTGTGGGTGATGAGATCGTCAATATTGATCCGCCCTTCCATGTACCAGTCGACGATGCGCGGCACATCGGTGCGCCCGCGCGCGCCGCCGAAGGCCGACCCCTTCCAGACGCGCCCGGTGACGAGCTGGAACGGCCGGGTGGAGATCTCGGCCCCTGATGGTGCGACGCCGATGATGATGGACTGGCCCCATCCACGATGCGCGCATTCGAGCGCCTGACGCATGACAGTCACATTGCCGGTGCAGTCAAAGGTGTAGTCAGCGCCGCCGCCGGTGAGGTCCACAAGGTAAGGCACGAGGTCGCCGCCAACCTCCGTGGGGTTCACGAAATGGGTCATGCCGAATTTCTCGGCCATGGCCTTCTTGCCCGGATTGATGTCGACGCCGACGATCTGCTCCGCGCCGATCATGCGCAGGCCCTGAATGACGTTCAATCCGATGCCGCCAAGGCCGAAAACGACCGCCCTGCAGCCCGTTTCCGCCTTCGCGGTCCAGATCACCGCGCCGATGCCCGTCGTGACGCCGCAGCCGATGTAGCAGACCTTGTCGAAGGGCGCGTCCTCGCGGATTTTGGCGAGCGCGATCTCGGGAACGACGATGAAGTTCGAGAAGGTGGAGGCGCCCATATAGTGCAGCACCGGGTCGCTGTCGCAGCGGAAGCGGCTCGTGCCGTCGGGCATCACACCCTTGCCCTGGGTGGCCCTGATCGCCGTGCAGAGGTTGGTCTTGCGCGAAAGGCAGCTTTTGCACTCGCGGCACTCGGGCGTGTAAAGCGGGATGACATGATCGCCCTTCTTGAGGGAGCGCACGCCCGCGCCCACATCCACCACGACGCCAGCGCCCTCATGGCCGAGAACGCAGGGGAAGAGCCCCTCCGGGTCCGCGCCCGAGAGCGTGTAATAATCGGTGTGGCAAATGCCCGTCGCCTTGATCTCGACCAGCACTTCGCCCGCCTTCGGCCCTTCGAGGTCGAGCTCGACGATTTCAAGCGGCTTTTTGGCGGCGAAGGCGACGGCGGCGCGGGTTTTCATGGGCAAACTCCTTGAATCCAAAATAAGCGGCGAACCGATCAGGGCAACATAACAGACCCGCCCAAAGGTCAAAGGCATCTGGACGGGGCAAACTCGATGTTATAATATAACATTACTTAGTTCTCGAGTATCCGCCCATGGGCGACGCGCCCCACCTTCACCAGCACGATCACGCGCATGAGCATGGCCACACCCACGACCATGAGCACGCGCATGAGCATGAGCATTTCGTTCGGGCAGCACGCCCGCCCGCCTCGCTTCTGCGCATGTCGGCGCCCGAGCGGCTGACGGTCGCGGCCGGGGCTGTGGCGGCCATCTGGCTTGGCGTGTTTTGGGCGATCGGCCTGCCATGACCATCGCCCTGCGCTTCAACAATCTCACGCTCGGCTATGACCGCCATCCGGCGGTGCATCATCTCGACGGCGTGGTGGAGAGCGGCGACCTGCTCGCGGTCTGCGGCCCCAATGGGGCGGGCAAATCCACCCTGCTGAAGGCCATCGCCGGGGCGATCCAGCCGCTCGGCGGTGAGGTGGAGCGGCTCGCCTGCAAGGCCCGCGACATCGCCTATCTGCCGCAGGCGGCGGAAATCGACCGCTCCTTCCCCATCAATGTGTTCGACCTCGTCTCCATGGGCTTCTGGCGCAGCGCTGGCCTCTTCGGCGGCCTCAGCCGCGCCAAGGAAGCCCGGGTCTATGACGCCATCGCCTCAGTCGGTCTGACTGGCCTTGAGGACCGCCCCATCGGCACCCTCTCGGGCGGGCAGACACAGCGCATGCTCTTCGCGCGCCTCCTCTTGCAGGATGCGCCCGTGATCCTGCTCGACGAGCCCTTCACCGCGCTCGACAGCAAGACAACGGCTGATCTTCTCGAAGTCGTCGCCCGCTGGCATGGCGAGAAGCGGACAGTGGTGGCCGTGCTGCATGACGACGAGATTATTCGCCGCTGCTTCCCCAAGGCCCTGCTGCTGGCGCGCGAGCCCGTGGCATGGGGCGAGACGGCGCAGGTGCTGGGCGCCGAAAACCTGCTGCGCGCCCGGCGCATGGTCGAAGCCTTCGACCGGGAAGCCCATGAATGCGAGCGGGTGGCCTGACCTGATGAGCGCCCTCTACGACCTCCTCTTCGCTCCCTTCGCAGACTTCGAATTCATGCGCCGCGCGCTGGTGGGCGCCATGGCTCTGGCGCTGGCGGGGGCCCCCGTCGGCGTCTTCCTGATCCTGCGGCGCATGTCGCTCACCGGCGACGCCATGGCCCATGCGATTCTGCCGGGCGCGGCCATCGGCTATCTGATCGCAGGCCTTTCGCTCGGCGCCATGACGGCGGGTGGCATGATCGCAGGCTTCGTCGTCGCCATCGCCTCGGGCGCGGTGGCGCGGGCGACCGCCCTGCGCGAGGACGCCTCGCTCGCAGCTTTCTACCTGATCTCGCTGGCGCTGGGCGTCACCATCGTCTCCCTCAAGGGATCAAACGTCGATCTCATGCATGTGCTCTTCGGGAATGTGCTGGCGCTTGATGACGCGACCCTGCTGCTGCTCGCCGCCATCGCCAGCCTGACCCTTCTTGGCCTTGCGGCGCTCTACCGGCCGCTCGTGATGGAGACCGTCGATCCCCTGTTTCTCGCCAGCGTCAGCCGCGCGGGCGCCCCGGCGCAGCTAATTTTCCTTGGCATCGTGGTGATGAACCTCGTAGCGGGCTTCCACGCGCTGGGCACGCTCATGGCGGTCGGGCTCATGATGCTGCCCGCCGCCGCCGCGCGTTTCTGGAGCGCCGACATCAGCGCCATGGTGGCGATATCAGCGGGCTTCGGCCTCGCCTCGACCTATCTCGGCCTCACGCTTTCCTATCATTCGGGCGCCCCGTCAGGACCTGCGGTGATCCTGATGGCGGGCGCGATCTACCTTGTCTCGATGGTTCTGGGCCGGGCGGGCGGCCTCATCCGCCTGCTGCGTCCGCGCCATCATCTCGAGGCGTAACCATGCGTCACCTGATCCTCGCCGCCAGCCTGATCCTAGCCTGCCTGCCTGCCCGGGCGCAGGACGCCGAGCGCATTCCGGTGGTCGCGAGCTTCTCGATTCTCGCCGATCTCGTGCGCAATGTGGGCGGCGAACGCGTGTCCGTGACGAGCCTCGTGCCGCCCGGCGGCGACGCCCATGTCTACACGCCGACCCCGCAGGACGCCCGCAAGCTCGCCGACGCCCGGCTCGTGATCATCAACGGCCTCAAGTTCGAAGGCTGGATCGACCGGCTCGTGACCTCGTCGGGAACCAAGGCGCGCATCGGCGTCGCCGCGCGCGGCCTCGCCCCACTGCAGAGGACCGATGACCACGGCCACAAGGGCGCGGACCCCCACGCCTGGCAGTCCATCGCCAATGTGAAGCTCTATGTCGCCAATATCCGCGACGACCTTATCGCCGTCGATCCGGCAGGCCAGAGCGCCTATGCAGCGCAGGCGGGCGCCTATCTCGCCCGCCTCGACGCGCTGGAGGGTGAGGTGTGCGCAGCCATCGCCGCCATCCCGCCCGAGCGTCGCAAGCTCGTGACCACCCACGACGCCTTCGGTTATTTCAGCGCGGCCTATGGGCTCGCCTTCATCGCCCCGCTTGGCGTCTCGACCGACAGCGAAGCCTCGGCGCAGGACATCGCCCGCATCATCAGGCAGGTCAGGGCGCAGAAAATCCCCGCTATTTTTCTGGAGAATGTCAGCGACCCCCGCCTGACCCGCCGGATCGCCGCGGAAACCGGGGCGAAAGTGGGCGGCGCGCTCTATTCGGACGGTCTTTCGCCCCCTGATGGGCCGGCAGGGACTTACATCGACATGGTCCGGTACAATATAAGGGAGCTACAGGTCGCGCTCTCGCCTTGAGGCGGACGCGGCCTTCCCCGGAATTCCGGACTGAGGGCGCGGCGGCGCATGAAGCGCCCGCCCCTGCGGTCTGGCCTGTAGATTGATCGAAAGGGAAACCGCATGTCCGACGCCGCCTCAACCAAGATCCCCGTCACGGTGCTCACCGGCTATCTGGGCGCGGGCAAGACCACACTCCTGAACCGCATCCTCAGCGAGCAGCACGGCCAGCGCTACGCGGTCATCGTCAATGAATTCGGCGAGATCGGCATCGACAACGACCTCGTGGTCGGCGCCGACGAGGAAGTGTTCGAGATGAACAACGGCTGCATCTGCTGCACCGTGCGCGGCGATCTCATCCGCATCGTCGAGGGCCTGATGAAGCGCAAGGGCCAGTTCGACGCCATCATCGTCGAGACCACCGGCCTCGCCGATCCCGCCCCCGTCGCCCAGACCTTCTTCGTCGATGAGGACGTGCAGGAACGCTCGCGCCTTGACGCGGTCGTGACCGTGGCCGACGCAAAATGGCTTAGCGACCGCCTGAAGGACGCGCCGGAAGCCAAGAACCAGATCGCTTTCGCCGACGTCATCATCCTCAACAAGACCGACCTTGTGAACGAGGCCGAGCTGCGCGAGGTCGAGGGCCGCATCCGCGCCATCAACCCCTACGCCAAGCTGCACAAGACGACACGCTGCCAGGTGCCCCTCGACGCGGTGCTGGGCCGCAACGCCTTCGATCTCGAGCGCATCCTCGAAATCGAGCCGGAATTCCTTGATTGCGGCCCCGATTGCGATGATCCGCACCACGATCATTCACATCATGGCCATCATCATCACGGCCATGACCACGGGCATCATCACCACCATGGTCATGACCACGGCTCTTCGAACCTGAAGGTCTACCACGACGAGGAAATGCAGTCGGTGTCGATCCGCCTCGAGGGCGATCTCGACCCCAACAAGTTCATGCCCTGGATCA
>CANGOK010000169.1 GCA_947455285.1 Beijerinckiaceae bacterium
ACGGCTACGGCGAATTCGTCGCCGACCTCTACAAGGGGCTCGAGGGCGAGAAGCTCTATATCTGAGCTTCACTGCTTGCGCTGGTAGGGGCCGAGTTCTCGCACTGCTGCCTCTGCGAAAGACGTGTCGAGCGCCTGTTCCAGCGTGACGTTTCCCTGAATATCGCCGGCCGCGCGGAAGAATTCGAGATCTTCGCGCAGGCTGGCGGTCTGCACCTTGCCATCGGGATTGGTGGCTGGAGGGATGAGCGTGCGGTAGAGCGAATTATCCTTGATCGGGATCTTTTCAGCGAAGATCGCGATGATTTCTTCTGCAAGAGGTCCGGTGAGACGCCCGTTGACGATGGCGTCGTTGTAATAGCGCACGCCCCTGAGATAGGCCCGCATATAGCGCTTCGCAGCCTCTGGCTTATTCTTGATGAAGCCGCCTGAATAGAAGACCACTGCGAGCTGGTGCATGGGATAGATTTCATCATCTCCCATGACGCGCACCGCAGAGCCGCTGTTGACCGCCTGCGTCGCGGAAGGCTCCGCCGTGAAGGCGGCGTCGATGGCCTTGTTGGCGAGCGCGATGGCTTGCTGAGGAAAGCCCATATAGACCTGATCCACATCAGTGATCTTGAGCCCGCCCATCTTCAGGGCGCGGTCGAGCGTGGTGGAAGCGGCGCTGCCCGGCGCTGCCGTGGAGATCTTCATGCCCTTGAGGTCGGCGAGGGTCTTATAGCGGCCTGACTCGACATGGTCCTTGCGCACAAGCAGGGGCTGAATGCCCTGGCCCGGCGGCGTATGGTTCTTGTCGGCGACGATCTTGATGTCGATCCCGCGCGCCACAGCATTGTAGAGTCCTGCGGATGTGCCCCCGCCGCCCACATCGAGGTCGCCCGAGGCGAAAGGAGCGATCATTTTGGCTGCGGAATCGAAAGCCACGAAATTCACCGCCAATCCTTCCTCGCGGAAGTAGCCCTTCTTCTCCGCGACATAGACCGCGATGTCGGTGGCGGAATTGGCCGTGCCGACGGTCACCGGAATGGGGTCGGCTGCGAGGGCTGGCGTGACGAGCGCGCCCAGCGCGGCGGCGAGAATATGTCTGCGCATCAGCATGAACTATTTGTCTCCACGCTTGTAAGGGCCGAGTTCTCCGACGACCGCTTCGGCGAAAGATGTGTCGATGACCTTGTCCATATCGACCTTGCCTTCGATGAGCCCTTCCTTGGCGAAGATCGCGAGATCCGCCTTGAGGCTCTCAATGCCGAGCTTGCCGTTGGGGTCGATGTTGGCGGCGGCGATTGAGCGATAGATCTCGGGGTCCTTGATCTGACTCATTGTCGTCAGGATGGCGATCATCTCCTCGCCCTTGGCGCCTGTGAGCTTGCCGTTCACGATGGCGTCGGCGTAATCGCGCGCGCCCTTGATATAGGCGCGCATGAAGCGCTTCGCGGCGTCAGGCTTGTTCTTGATGAAATGGCCCGCATAGAAAATCGCGGCCAACTGGTGGTTGGGATAGATTTCATCATCGCCAATGATGCGCACTGCGGTGCCCCGCTTCACCGCTTCGCTGGCGGCTGGCTCGGTCGGCAGCGCGGCGTCGACCGCCTTGTTTTCAAGCGCGATGGCCTGTTGCGGAAAGCCGAGATAGACGCGCTCCACATCGGCGATGCGAAGACCCGCCATTTCCAGAAGCTTGTCGAGGGTCGTCGTCGCCGCGCCGCCGGGCGCAGCGCCCGCGACCTTCATTCCCCTAAGGTCGGCGAGGGTCTTGTAGCGACCGGACTCCACATGGTCCTTGCGCACCAGAAGGAAGTTGATGGGCCGTCCCGGCGGGGTCGAGCTTTTGTCCGCGACGATGCGTATGTCGATGCCGCGCGCCACGGCGTTATAGAGGCCTGCAGACGGCCCGCCCGCGCCAACGTCAAGATCGCCCGAAGCAAAAGGCGCGATCATCCGCGCGCCGGAATCGAAGGCGATGAAATTGACGTCGAGCCCCTCGGTTTTGAAGTGCCCCTTCTTGTCGGCGACGAAGAGCGCTGCGTCGGTCGCGGAATTGGCGATCCCGACATTCACCCGCACATTCTCGGCTGACGCCGAGGCGAAAGGCGCCGCAAGGCTCATAAGAACCAGTGCGGCGCTCCAGCGCTTTTTCATGTTTTCCTCCCTGCCGTCGTTGCGGCTTATTTTGTTCGGTAAGCCTGAGCTTATTTTTTCGCGTAGGGACCAAGTTCCTTCAAAGCCCAGTCCACGAAGCTTTTGTCGATCGCCTTGTCCGCATCGACAGGCACTTCGATCAGGCCTTGCTGTTTCCAGATGGCGAGGTCTTCCTTGATGCTGGGCTCATGCAGGGTGCCGTCAGGTCCGCAGGAGCTGAAAATGAAGGAGCGCCACACCTTTGGGTCCTTGAAGGAGCCGTATTGCGTGAGGATGGAGACGATCTCGTCGCCCTTCTCACCGACAAACGCGCCATCGGGACCGAGCGAGTCATTGTGCGCGCGCACGCCGCGCAGGAAGGCGCGCATGAACTTGCGGGCGACTTCGGTGTTCTTGGCGAATTTGCCCGAGTAAAGAATCTCTGAAATTTGGTGCACGGGGTAGACGTCGTAGTCATTTGCGACCGCGACGATGCCGCCAAGGCGCAGCGCCGAACTCACTGCGGGCTCGGCAGGCAGAGCGGCGTCAACCGCGCCATTCTGCATGGCGACGCCCATCTGCGGGAAGGCCATGTAGACGTTGTCGATGTCGTCGGCCTTCAGGCCGCCCTTTTCCAGAAACTTCAGGATCACGGTGGAGGCGGCGCTGCCGGGCGCAGAGCCTGCGATCTTCATGCCCTTGAGGTCGGCGAGCGTCTTGTAGCGGCCGGAATCGATGAGGTCCTTGCGCACTAACAGTTTCTGACTGCCGCGCCCGGTCACGTTCTGGCTCTTGTCGGCGACGATGCGGATATCGATGCCGCGCCCAACCGCGTTGAAGAGGCCCGCCGAATGGGCGCCTGCGCCGACATCAAGCTCAGCTGTGCCAAGCAGCGAAATCATGCGCGCGGCGGAGTCGAATGTGTTGAAGGTGACGGTGATGCCTTCCTCGCGGAAGAAGCCTTTCTTGTCAGCGACCCAGAGCCCCACATCGGTGGCCGATCCCGTCACGCCGACGGAGACATTGGTCTGGGCGACGGCTGACCCTGTCCAGCCGAGGGCGGCGACGAGGGCGAGAGCGGCGAGCTTGACGCGTTTCATGGTGTCTCCCTTGGGTTTGTCCAAAGAGACTTAGCACGCGGCTGCGCTGCGCCAAAGAGCGGCCCGGCGTCAGAAATCCCAGCGCTGGGCGTTGGAAACCAGAAAGTCCCGGAAGACCTGCACGCGGGCGAGGTTCTTCAGCTCCTCGGGATAGACAAGGAAGCATTCGAGTTCCGGCATATCCGCCTCCGGCAGAATTTGCAGAAGATCCGATTGGGACGGAACCAGATAGTCAGGCAGCACGGCGATGCCGACGCCTGCGGCCACCGCATTGTAGACTGCGGTCAGGTTGTTGATCGTCAGCGCGGAGACGCGAGGCGCGTGGTAATCGCGGCCCGTGAACTGCAGTGAATTGATATTATTGAGATAATTTCCGGCCGACGCGCCGTAGATCAGGATCCTGTGCTTGTCGAGGTCGTGCAGCGCACGCGGTTGGCCGTGGCGCTTGACATAGGCGGGCGAAGCGTAGGCGTGGAAATGCATGGTGAAGAGGCGGCGCCGGATGAGGTCGGGCTGCTGGGGCTCACGCACGCGGATCGCCATATCCGCCTCACGCATGCTCAGATCGAGATCGTCGTCCGACAGGATCACCTTCACGGTGATGTCGGGGTAAAGCTCAACGAATTCGCCAAGGCGCGGCGCCAGCCAGTTGGTGCCGATGCCCACGGTTGTGGTGATCCGCAATTCTCCGTGAGGACGTTCGCGGCTGTCGGTCAGGCGCATGCGCGTGACTTCGAGCTTTTGCACCACCTCCTGCACCGTGCGGAACAATTGCTCGCCCTGTTCGGTCAGGATTAGGCCGCGCGCATGGCGGTGGAAGAGAGGCGTCTGCAAGTCTTGCTCAAGGGCGCTGACCTGACGGCTCACCGCTGATTGGCTGAGGCCAAGCACCTCGCCTGCATGGGTGAAGGAGCCCGCTTCGGCGGCCGCGTTGAAAATGCGCAGCTTGTCCCAGTCCATGACCGGCTCCCCCATTCCTTGCCCTGCGTTGGGGCGGATCAGCCCGCCGCCCGCGCATTCTCCTCGGCAGTCAGCCAGCGCTCGGCTTCGAGCGCGGCCATGCAGCCCATGCCGGCGGCGGTCACCGCCTGACGATAGATGTCGTCTGTCACATCGCCCGCAGCGAAGACGCCGGGGACATTTGTGGCGGTGGAGTCGGGAGCGGTGTGGATATAGCCGTTGGGCTTGATGTCGAGCTGACCGGCGAAGAGCTCGGACGCCGGCTGATGGCCGATGGCGACGAAGACGCCATGCACGGCGCGTTCAGAGGTCTCGCCCGTCTTCACATTGCGCAGCTTCACATGGGTGACGCCAAGGGGCTGCTCATCGCCGCAGATCTCGTCAAGCACGGTGTCCCATACCACCTCGACCTTGGGATGGCGGAACAGGCGCTCCTGCAGGATGCGCTCGGAGCGGAAATGATCGCGCCTGTGGACAACTGTGACCTTCGAGGCGAGGTTGGCGAGATAGAGCGCCTCTTCCACTGCGGAATTGCCGCCGCCGACGACGATCACTTCCTTGCCGCGATAGAAGAAGCCGTCGCAGGTGGCGCAGGCCGATACGCCAAAGCCCTTGAACTTTTCTTCAGAGGGCATGCCCAGCCACTTGGCCTTCGCGCCGGTGGCGACCACCAGCGTATCGCAGGTGTAGGTCTTGCCGCTGTCGCCTTGCAGGGTGAAGGGGCGCTTGCTGAGATCGACCGAGGTGATGTGGTCGGAGACCATGCGGGTTCCCACATGCTCGGCTTGCGCTTTCATCTGCTCCATCAGCCAGGGGCCCTGAATCGGGTCCTTGAAGCCGGGATAGTTTTCCACATCCGTCGTGATCATCAGCTGCCCGCCGGGCTCGAAGCCGGCGATCAGCATGGGCTCCAGCATGGCGCGGGCGGCGTAGATGGCCGTGGTGTAGCCAGCGGGGCCGGAGCCGATGATGATCATGCGGGCGTGGTTTGCAGCGTTTTCAGCGGACATGGATGGCTCCGGGGGCGCATGAAGCCATGCGCGCCGTCTGGCGTGGTTTGCATAGGGTTGATTTATCTAAGCCTGCCCCGGCTGGCCGGGCAAGCCGCAGCTCAGGGCTTGTCGGCGAGCTTGGCCTCGAGCGCGGCGATGCGCGCCTCAAGGCGCTCATTCTCGTCGCGGGCGGCGGCGGCCATTTCCTTCACGGCCTCGTGCTCCTCACGGCTCACCACATCCATGGTGGAAAGCATGCGCTCGAGCTGGGTCTTCACGAGGGTTTCGGCCTCCCGGCGCATGCCGGTGGCGACGCCCGCCGCATCGCTGGCGAGACGGGCGAATTCCTCGACGATGGAGTTGCGGGACTGGGTCATGCTTGAAGCTCCTTGCGTGCGGCCGCGCCAGCGCACAGATGGTCCGCCGCGGCGCGCGATGCAAGCGCAAAGAACGGTTCGTCCTCGACCGCATGGCTCTGCGATGCAAAGTTCATGTCTGTCAGGCGAAGCTACAGGTCAGATATTCCGTTGATGGCGTGGTCGGACGTCGGCGCCAGAGGTTGACGCCGCTGCACGGCGCGCGCATCAGGGCGGACCATTTCGAGCGGACTCGCACATGCTCCCGGCGTTCATTGAATATCCGCAAATCGATCCCGTCGCTTTCAGCATTGGGCCCCTTCCCATCCGCTGGTACGCCCTCGCCTATATCGCGGGTCTCCTGCTGGGCTGGGCCTATGCGCGCAAGCTCGCTGGCGACGATCGGCTGTGGGGCGCAGTTTCCCGCCCCAGCGTCATCAGTCTTGATGATCTGCTCGTCTATGCGGCGCTGGGCGTCGTCGTCGGCGGCCGTCTTGGTTATGTGCTTTTCTACAATCCCGCCTTCTATCTTGCGAACCCCGGCGAGATCATCGCTGTCTGGCGCGGCGGCATGTCCTTCCACGGGGGTCTTGCAGGCGCGGCGCTTGGCGTCTGGTATTTCGCGCGGCGCACGCAGGTTTCTGCGCTGACGGTGGCCGATATTTGTTCTGCGGTCGTTCCCATCGGCCTTTGCCTTGGCCGCATCGCCAATTTCATCAAGCCGGAATTGTGGGGACGTGAGACCGATGTTCCCTGGGCCATGGTCTTTCCCGACGCTGGTCCCATGCCGCGTCATCCAAGCCAGCTTTATGAGGCGGGGCTTGAAGGCGTCGCGCTGTTCATCGTGCTGTTCTTCGTCGTGAAGGCCGGAGGCTTGCGTCGTCCCGGCCTTGTCACGGGCGTCTTCGCCATCGGCTATGGATTGGCGCGCATCTTCTGCGAATTCTATCGCGAGCCCGATCCGCAGCTTGGGTTCCTCTTCGGCGGCGCCACCATGGGCATGTTGCTGTCGCTGCCGCTCATCGCCATCGGCGCTGGCTTCGTCGTTCACGCATTGCGCAAGGCCAAGGCATGAGCGCGCTTGAGGATTATCTGCGCGACCTCATCGCGCACGAAGGGCCCCTTACGCTGGAGCGTTTCATGGGGCTGGCCCTCGGCCATCCCACCATGGGCTATTACATCACGCGCGATCCCTTCGGTGTCGCCGGCGATTTCACTACAGCGCCCGAGATCAGCCAGATGTTTGGTGAATTGATTGGGCTCTGGGCGGCGGAGACATGGGCCGCCATGGGCGCGCCGGCGCATTTGCATCTCGTTGAATTGGGGCCGGGACGCGGCACGTTGATGAAGGACGCGCTGCGGGCCGCAAGCGTTGCGCCCGCCTTCGCCAATGTGATCGAAGCCCATCTCGTCGAGACTTCGCCAGTGCTGGCGCAGGCGCAGAAGCAGACGCTCGCAGGAACGCAGATTCCCGTATCATGGCACAGCGCGATCGAGACGATCCCGCCGGGGCCGGCGATCTTCATCGCCAATGAATTTTTCGACGCTTTGCCTGTGCGTCACTATGTGAAGGACGCTGGCGTCTGGCGCGAGCGGTTGGTGGGGCTGGATGCTCATGGGCGCTTCGCCTTCGGACTTTCACGGGAAGCGGAAGTGAGCATCAGGGTAGACGCACCGCAGGGCGCGGTGATCGAAGTCGGCGCAATCGGCCAGCGCATCATGACGACGCTCGCGACGCGTCTCGTGGAGCAGGGCGGCGCCGCGCTCATCATCGATTACGGTTATGTCGAGACCGCGCTCGGCGAGACCT